>NZ_LWFT01000760.1:0-2251 GCF_001635105.1 Oleiphilus sp. HI0079 | reverse complement strand
CTGCACTTCGATAAAACCGCCTTTATCGGTCATCACGACGTTCATATCTGTTTCCGCAGCAGAATCTTCAGGATAATCTAAATCCAACACAGCAGCACCCTCATAGATTCCGACCGAAATCGCCGCAATCTTTTGCTTTAAAGGGGACTCTTTTAGTTTGCCCGCAGCAACGATCGAGTTCAAAGCCAAACCAAGTGCAACACAGCCACCTGTAATCGATGCCGTACGAGTACCACCATCAGCCTGAATGACATCACAATCAATCGTAATGGTTCTTTCGCCAAGCTTTTCCAGATCAACTGCCGCGCGCAGTGAGCGCCCAATCAAGCGCTGAATCTCAACCGTTCGCCCGCCTTGCTTGCCTCTCGCCGCTTCACGTCCCATTCTAGAGCCCGTAGAACGTGGCAACATACCATACTCAGCAGTGATCCAACCTTGACCAGCCCCTTTCAAAAAACGCGGCACAGACTCCTCTATCGAGGCGGTACAAATCACTTTTGTATCGCCGAACTCCACCAACACAGACCCCTCTGCGTGTTTGGTGTAACCCGTCGTTAGTTTGATATCACGTGCTTGATCTAACGCTCTTCCGCTTGGACGCATGTATTTTCCTTTTCTCTCATAATGACAAATTTGAAGTAGCGCGAGTTTAACATTATCTTCAATAGCTCGCGCTACGACTTTCAACTATGATTTGCCGAGCCCCAAAACACCTTACTAAGGAGACTCCATGTTAAAAAGTATGACTGCGTTCGCGCGGCAGGAACTAAGCACCCCAAGCGGCACGCTTACCTGGGAGATACGCAGCGTCAATCATCGCTACTTGGAGCCCAACTTTCGTATACCTGAGCAATTCCGAGAAGCGGAAAGTCAGCTAAGGGAACTCCTTCGCAAAAAACTCGCTCGCGGGAAGCTCGATTGCAACCTCAAATGGCAAGCAAGTGACCATGTTGATGACGGCATTTCTCTCAATACAGAAACACTGCTTCAGCTCAGCTCAGCGCTCGATCAAATTTCACAAAGCGTCCCACAAAGCGCGGCACCGAATGCGCTAGACATTTTGCAATGGCCAGGCGTGGTTGATCACAAAGAAGAAGATAGAGCCGAACAAATCAAGCAATGCGTACAAGCATTTGCAAGCGCACTGGATATTCTGATTGAAAACCGGCTCCGAGAAGGACAACAACTGGAGCCTCTGTTTAACGATCGATTAAACAAAATTGACGACATCGTCAAACAGGTGCGCGCGCTTCTTCCTCAAATACTTGAACAACAACGACAAAACCTGAACAAACGTTTTGAAGAGCTCTCGGTTGATCTCGACCCGCAGCGACTGGAGCAGGAAATGGTTGTTTTGGCTCAAAAGTCTGATGTCGATGAAGAGCTCGATCGCCTTGACGCCCACGTGCAAGAGGTGAGGAAAGTTCTTTCCAAGAAAGAGCCTGTCGGACGCAGGCTCGATTTTCTAATGCAAGAACTCAATCGCGAAGCCAATACACTTTCATCCAAGTCAATTGTGACAGATACGACCAAAGCCGCTGTAGAGCTAAAAGTACTGATTGAACAAATGCGTGAGCAAGTGCAGAATATCGAATAAATAAAATAAATAGGGTTTTTAACCCTCTTTTTTGCAGCCAATCACTCAAATATGCGGGCATCCTCGTACGCAAGCTTTGCCCTCAAGCGATTAGTTAAAATGCGAGCGAGCAAACAATGTCCGACCGTAAATTCAGCTTGAGAACAAGCCGACAAAAGCTTGGCAATGTTACTTTAGTTTTGCTCTGCTGCTTATGGGCGACACTAGCCCACTGCGATGACAGCACTCCTGACGAAAGCATATACCAAACGACCAATACCGCATCCGAGTGGCCTAAGGGCGCTTTACCGAAGTCCTTGGAGGAAAACCCCTTAAGGATATCTCTATTTGACCCGCAAAACGGGGAAGATAAAGAGCGCCTATGGTCACAAACAAAACTGGTCTTTGGCCTAGGCGTCGGCGTAGCCGGCTTCATCGCCATGCTGCCTCCAGAAATTTCAAACTGGGACAGAAGCGATGACAAGCTTTTAAGAAAGTGGTGGGACAACGTTAGCGAAGGGCCCGTATGGGATCGCGATGTTTGGTATATCAACTATATCGGACATCCCTATTTTGGTGGCGTGTATTATCAAGTTGCGCGCAAATCCGGCTACCGTCAATGGGACTCTTTCATGTATTCGTTCATGATGTCCACGTTTTATTGGGAGTACGGGT
>NZ_LWFT01000759.1:0-2111 GCF_001635105.1 Oleiphilus sp. HI0079 | reverse complement strand
CTTTTAAAGGCGCATGATCAGTGACGATCTCATCCCAACTTGGGAAGTCGTTCTCTGGGCTTAGAGGATAGGAAATACATGGAAGATCGGCGGGTACCCCGGGTTTCATCTCGTCCCATTCATCGAGCTTACCAACGAACAGAATCTTGGAATCACTGTGCTCGAGAATATAGCGAACGGTTTCAGAATTAAGCGTGGGGTAAAGCGGGACCGTCACGTGGCCCGCCATCCATATCGCCAAATCAGTCATAATCCAGTGCGCACAATTCTTAGAAAGAATGGCAATGTTACTCTTCGGAGGTAACTCAAGAGATTTAAGATACGAAGCCATGCGGCGTGCTTCGCCGACTGCTCGGTTCCAAGTATATTCTTGAACCTGACCTTCCCCCATCGGTTGCGTCAGATACAATTCATCGGCTTTCGCCCTTTCCCACTTGTAAGCCCGCTCCAACGGCAACGAAAGTTTTGAACCCACACCCATGCGACCCTTCCTTTGTTTATTATTTGAATAGAGATGTACGATGCACCCTCATAATAAAAGCACTAAAAGAAAAAAGATATGCCTTCTGCGCAGCTTAAACGCAATCTAAAACTGAAAACAAACAAGCTAAGAAAAGCGTGATTTTTAACCGCAAACTTGAGATGCGAACAAACATCGACTATATCACTGTTTAGGTTTGTCTTTTTGGTAACCTGTACCTGTAAATTAATAACAATAAAACCATAAGCTTAAGGAGAGGATATGAACCACTCTCAGTTCGTATCAGCGGAGCATATGGATACTTTGCAGTCGCCATACACGTGTATCAGGTGTGGTGAAGGATCTATGATTTCAGCCGTTCAAGAAGGTGAGCCAGACTACACAGATAACTATTTGTGTTTGAAGTGCCATCACCACGACAACATTCCAACCAACGGAATTTTGTTGAGCCAGCTAATGACTAGCCTGATTGGCTTGTCCCTTAGCCTTTATCTTTTATATGAATACGTTTTAAGCAGCAGTGATACAAGCGTGACACAAGTTGAAACTACGGCGCTCACACTTGTTGTTAGTGGCTTTGTTATCGGCTTCGTTTATGTTCTTTACAAGGCAGCGATTGGCTATCGACTTCGCAAATCCTACTTAAAGAACTAAGAGTATTGCGCTTAAAGCGAGCAACACAAGCAACAAGAAAAGCGGTCTTGCTGAAGAGTTGCGGTTATAGCGTGAGCGGTCAATCGGTGAGCGATGATAAAAATCGCTTCGTTGAAACTCTCCTATGTCGTCTTGATAGCGCACCGCAAGCATCGGAGCCTTGAGCTGCACATTGCGACTGCGCGCTTGTCGCACAACATGCTCAATGATCAGCTCTGCACCATTCGACTCCGCACCCACATCGCTGATCATTTCAATCGACAAGGTATCCGCAGAAAGCACAAGTGATTCAGCTTGATGCATATCGCCAAGGATGCGGGATACTTTTTGAGGCTCACTCTGAGAAACGGCATCCGGCGTTAAATCAGTTACCCCTCCCTCTTGATCAATAAGAAAAGCGCATGCAGAGCCAGACAGGCACAATTCGTAATGAAATGAGTCGAAGCGACAAGCCAAAACGGAAACTTTACCTACCCCACTCTGAAGAATGGATTGAACACCCGTATCTAAGTGGGTTGTTAACGAGGTTTGAGTAGCAAGGCAAACAGGACCTCCCTGCCCTATATCGTTACGAATAGCACTCAAAATATCGTCCGCTGAAATAGACTCTACATTTTCAACATGCACAATCACCCAAGCACCCCATTCGGAGCTTTCCCAAAACGCAGTATCGACTAAGCCAGATTTAGCGAGCCGTGTCGTATGTATGTGAGAGTCGAGCATTTTCTTACCGAAGATATATGAACAATTTCGAACGCGCGAAGAGTAGCAGCGAACAAGACAGAAGCACAGAGCTAAGCCTTACCGTGGGATTAAATTAAATAACTTTAGTGGAATATGTAGAAAAGGGAGGGGAAACAAAATGAGCGCCACTTCGGCGCCCGCATTCTCTTTTGGTAAAAAATGTCAGATTAAATGACGAACGATTAGTGGGTTCCCACCAACTTGGCTTCATCAAGCATCGCAAGCACAACCT
>NZ_LWFT01000758.1:0-2165 GCF_001635105.1 Oleiphilus sp. HI0079 | reverse complement strand
TGAATTCACAGAACGTTGACTTGATAATCTCTTAATAGCTAGAAATTCCTAAGAACTTCAAAGCTTTAACGTGACATCATCTCAGTCAGCGCCCACACGAATTGCTTGGTTAATTTTTAAAGATCGGTGCTTGATGAACTGCTTCGTTCCCTCAAGCGAGGCGCGTATTCTACAGAGCCTCACATTGTTGTCAACGACTTTTTTTAAGTTTCTGATTTATTTTTTGAAGCCAACAAATCAGCGAAAAGTCATCAACAAAACCAGGTACTTATATAGCCTATATCTCCGCTAACCCGGCTCGTCTTCGCTTTTCGTTCAACCCTTGCGGGCTGTCTCTCAAAGCGAGCGCGCATTATAAATATCTCGTCGACAAGCGCAACACTTTTATCGAGAAAAAACCGGCTTTTTATGTATCAAAACGTAAAGCGCTCAAAAGACGATCAAGATGGTTATTTGACAGCCAGTCTAGCCCGCTTTTCCAGATAGACCGGCAGCCTGAGAAGCAAAAGGATGATGAGCGGAAACGCAAATAAAATTGCTTCGAGATAATCAGATCTAGCCTGCCAATATACATGGACCAACGCGGCGAATGCCGAAAGATAGATAAGACGATGCAATCTCTTCCAACTCTTACCCATTTTCCTGATTACAAACTTAAAAGAGGTAAGTGCGAGCGCAAGCAAGATTAGAAATCCAAGCGCCCCAGCAATAACATACGGTCGTTTATACAAGTCTTCTACGAAGTTGGACCAATCAACAAGAAACGCTCCATAAGAAAAGACGTGCAGAAACGCATAAAAAAAGGAGTACAAGCCAATCATCCGACGATACCGCACAAAAGACGGTAGAGCTCGAAATTTTCGGAGGGGCGTCACAGACAGGGTAAGGATCAATATAACGAGCGCGGCCTCACCGAGAAATTCGACCAAAGCCTTGGCAGGCTCTGCGCCAAGCTGATTCGTCAAAGCCATCGAAAAGATATAGGGAGCCGGCAGCATCAAAGAGATAAATAAAGACCACCAGATTATCAAGTGGCGAGAACCATTCATCATCAAAAGTTCTTTTTCAGATCCATACCAGCATACAAAGATTCAACCTCCTCCGCATAGCCATTAAACATACGCGTTTCAATCCTGTTTGGGCTAAACAAGGTATTTGGCAAGCGCCGCTCTGTTTTCTGGCTCCAGCGAGGATGATCAACCTTCGGATTGACATTAGAGTAAAACCCATACTCTGACGGCCCTGCCTTTTCCCAACTAGTCTTCTCACGCTTATCCGTAAATCGAATCTTAGAAATCGACTTGATACTCTTGAAGCCATACTTCCAAGGAACAACCAAACGCAAAGGAGCGCCATTCTGATTGGGCAACTCTTTCCCATACATACCCACCGCCAGCATCGTCATGGGATGAAGCGCCTCATCCATTCTTAACCCCTCAACATAAGGCCAGTCTATGGTTGAACTAAAGGACCGCATCCCTCGCATTTCTGACGGCCTATTCAAAGTTTCAAAAAATACATACTTTGCAGAACCCTGCGGCTCTAAACGCGTAATCAAATCTCTCAACGGAAAACCGACCCAAGGAATGACCATTGACCAAGCCTCCACACACCTTAAGCGATATACTCGCTCCTCGAGAACCAGACCCTTGATCAGATCTTCCAACGGAAACACACCAGTCTTCCCAGCCATCCCCTCTACCTTTACAGACCAAGGATCTACAGTCATCTCATTCGCATATCGAGCAGGATCATCCTTACTAGTGCCAAACTCATAGAAGTTATTGTACGTTGACGCTGTCTCGAATGGTGTTGCCGCTTCACCCGGAGCATAATTCGTCGAATTCAAACCAGAGAACCCAGATGGGTCGATTGGGCCAGCCGTAGAAAGCGACGACATCCCGCCGAGCGACAAGCTAACGCTAGCGGTCGCTCCGAGAGAAAGAAACCTTCGACGATTGAGATAAACGCTTTCAGGGGTAATCTCTGACGAGAGCGGATCAGAATTTGACTTAACCTTAATTAGCATGGCGCGACCTTTTCGTTTTCCTAAGTTACGAGAAACAGTCACACTTAGACCATTAAGGGAACAGAAGTTCCCCTACTTGAGAGGCTATTTGCTTCGGACCTTACGCAAAAGACTTGTGACCGGGCCTGATGCAGCA
>NZ_LWFT01000757.1:0-2402 GCF_001635105.1 Oleiphilus sp. HI0079 | reverse complement strand
CAACAAGTATTTTGATCTCTTTGTTGCGATGCAATCGATTCAGCAGCTTGATGGCGTACTCATAGGAGAAACGGCTTTCTTTGACGATGTAGTCAACCACGCGTTTTTTAAAAATCTCTTGGCGCTTTGTTTCGTCAAAATTCCCAGTAAGAACAATGGTTGGCAGACTTTGGGATATGCACTCGTCTACCACCTCTCCGTCTGGTGCGTCGGGTAGATTTAGGTCTACGAGTGCTGCAAAATACGCCGATCTATTGCGCTCGAGAAGTGTGCGCGCTTCTGCGGCGGTGGTCGCGATATCATAGTCAAGACTGGGATGCTCTTTTAAAAGATGCTTTAAGATTTTTGCGACAATAGAGCTGTCTTCAACGATTAAAAATTTAGGCATAACCGACGCTTTTACTCGAATATTTACCAAGATAATGTCTTAAGCGTAGTCTTTGTTTGCATAGTCTCCAATTTTTGCGTTTAAACGCACTCTCAGGGGCTCTAAATGCTCACTTTTAACAGACCGTTATGGTAGTATGAGGGCACTTTTAAATGCGCCTGAATCGGCGCTGCAAAGAGTGGTGCAAAACACGCCTAAAACTGCGTTTAGTATTTTTGCCCCACCTAAATAACGATAACGACTTTTATCAGAAAGGAATGCACTCCAGATGAGTGATCACGCTAAAGAAATCCTTCCCGTAAATATTGAAGACGAGCTCAAACAATCCTATTTAGACTATGCGATGAGTGTCATCGTTGGTCGTGCTTTGCCAGATGCGCGAGATGGCTTGAAGCCAGTGCATAGAAGGGTTCTATTTGCGATGAGCGAGTTGAACAACGACTGGAACAAAGCCTATAAAAAATCGGCGCGTGTGGTTGGTGATGTCATCGGTAAATATCACCCTCATGGCGATTCTGCAGTTTACGATACGATCGTACGAATGGCTCAGCCTTTCTCGCTTAGATACATGTTGGTCGATGGCCAGGGGAACTTTGGTTCGATTGATGGCGATAATCCTGCTGCGATGCGATACACCGAAATTCGTATGCAGAAACTTGCTCACTCTCTCCTTGCTGATCTGGATAAAGAGACGGTCGACTATGTTCCCAACTATGACGGCACAGAGCAGATCCCTGAGGTTATGCCGACGCGCGTTCCAAATCTATTGGTGAATGGGTCGTCTGGTATCGCCGTTGGTATGGCAACAAACATTCCACCTCATAACTTGAATGAAGTGATTAGTGGCTGTTTGGCTCTTCTTGATAATTCGGAAATTTCAACGGATGAACTCATGGAGTTTATTCCAGGTCCTGATTTTCCTACGGCCGCGTTCATCAATGGACGAGCGGGTATCGTACAGGCTTATCGAACAGGTCGAGGGAAGATTTATCTTCGAGCGCGTTATGAGGTTGAGGTTGACGCGAAAGGTAAAGAGCGGATCGTTGTTACAGAGATTCCTTATCAAGTTAACAAGGCGCGGTTGATTGAAAAAATCGCAGAGCTGGTTAAAGACAAAAAGATTGAAGGCATCACTGAATTGCGTGATGAGTCGAACAAAGAAGGTATGCGCATTGTGATCGAGTTGCGTCGTGGTGAAGTGCCGGACGTGATTATGAACAACCTCTATGCGCAAACGCAGCTAGAAAACGTGTTCGGCATTAACATGGTTGCGCTTGTGGATGGTGAGCCAAAGACCATCAACTTGAAGCAGTCGCTCGAGATATTCGTCAAGCACCGTCGTGAAGTGGTGACGCGTCGTACAGTTTACTTACTACGTAAGGCGCGTGAACGAGGCCATATTCTCGAGGGGTTAACTGTCGCGCTTGCGAATATTGATCCGGTGATTGAACTTATCAAGAAGTCTCCTTCTTCTGCTGAGGCGAAAGAGGCCTTATTGGCACAGTCTTGGGAGCCCGGTGCGGTTGTCGGCATGCTTGAAAAAGCCGGTGTAGATGCATGTAAGCCAGACGATCTAGGTGCTGAGTATGGCATGGTAGACGGGATGTACCGTTTATCTCCGACGCAGGCGCAAGAGATCTTGAATATGCGGTTGCATCGCTTGACCGGGCTTGAAACTGAGAAGTTGATTCAGGAATACAAAGAGATTTTAGAGCGTATTACTGAGTTATTGAATATCTTGAGCAATCCTGAGCGTCTTATGGAAGTGATTCGTGAAGAGCTCGAAGCTATTCGCGACGAATACGGCGATGCGCGTCGAACCGAGATTATGTCTTCGCGTCGCGATCTTACGGTTGCTGATCTGATTACCGAAGAAGATCTCGTTGTCACTATTTCGCATGCGGGTTATGCGAAAACGCAAAAGCTGGAAGATTATCAAGCGCAGCGTCGTGGTGGTCGCGGTAAGTCTGCAACCTCTATGAAAGATGAAGATTTTATCGAGAAGTTGGTCGTT
>NZ_LWFT01000756.1:0-2410 GCF_001635105.1 Oleiphilus sp. HI0079 | reverse complement strand
AGCTCAATAAGCTGCCGACACTGCCTCACGTTCTGGTAGACATTATCAATGCCTGCCAATGTAACGGCGTCACCTTTCAGGAAATCGCCGATATTGTGAGCCGTGATGCATCGATATCGGCTCGCGTTGTTTCGATGGCTAACTCGAGTTTTTTTAATCGCGGCACGCCCGTCAGGTCTCTCGACCGAGCGTTGCTAGTGCTGGGCACTGAAACCATAAAAACCATCGTTATAACGGCAACCATTCACCAGTTTTTTTCGGGAATCAATAATAAAGACCAAGCCTTTCTAAAAGAATTCTGGAGAAGATCTCTCAACTGCGCCCTGCTTGCGAAATCCCTCGCCATATTGACCAGCTATCCTCACCCAGACGAGGCCTACCTTTGTGGATTACTGCACAACATGGGAGAGCTGGTGCTAGCAAGCCACCTGCGCGAAGACTATTTTGAATTGGTAAGCGAGTTTCCCAACGAAAACACACGTTTCAAACATGAGCTCGGTTCTCTAGGCATTGATCATGCTGAGCTAAGCGCACTATTGATTGAGCAATGGGGCCTTAGCCCCTACTCAGTCGACGCGGTTCGATATCATCATGCAAATCTCGCTGACGTAGTGGGCGCACACCACCTGGTAAAAATCCTGTTTGTCTCCAGCGAGCTTAGTCGACTAGACGAGCGGAACCATGAACACCAAGCAGAAATTGGAACAAAGCTATTTGAACTCAACCCTTCGCTCGTTAACGAAATTGTTCGAAAAATCGATGAAGAAGTAAAAGAAGTCGCCAGCAGCATGGGTATCAATCTCAAATCTACAAAGGAATCTCAATCCTTTGATGACCGAGAAGCCAATATTAATCTGGCGAAGACGGTCAGAGATCACAGCCTAGAAAGCATATCTCACGACATAATTGGCAAAAGCGATACGAAAACCGAGTTTGCGAAGCAGGTTTCTTACACGCTTTCACTCCTCTTTGGTATGCGCACAAGCGCTGTGTTTTGGCTCGAGGATGAAGAGCTTATCCTTGTGGACGAGGATCAAAAGCAGGTCCCGATGCAATTTCCTGTTGATCGCGGAAGCAGCTTAGTCGCTAAAGCAGCGATAGAAGGCAATGTTCTTTCTTCGTTCCAACACCGCTCAGAAGCACTCGTAGCCGACCAACAAATTCTAAGACATTTAGCCGCAGAAGGTATGCTCTGCATGCCGATACGCGATCAAAGCCGAGTTATCTGCGTGGTTGTGGCCAGCCTTCATTCCAAAAAAGAACAAATTCATCCTAGCTTTCTAGACTTATTGATACGACAGCTGACAGATCAATGCCTTTACATTGAAGCTGTAAGCGTGCCCTTGCAAACGAACGCGGAAATAAGCGCCCTAAGCGCAAAAGTCAGAGAGATTGCGCATGAGGCAAACAACCCCCTCAGCATCATCAATAATTATTTGGCGAGCCTGTCATCGAAGCTCTCTGACCAACATGACGTAAAAGAAGAGCTCACTGTATTAAAAGAAGAGCTCGAGCGCGCTAGCGACATCATTCTTCGACTCCGCGACATCGAGCAGGACAAACGCGGTAACGAAGATCATGCTGAAATTAACCTTGAGATTAAAAATCTACTAACTCTGTACAAAAATTCACTCTTCTTGGCCAAGCGAATTGGGTACGAATTCGAGCAGGACACTAGCCTTAAAGTGCATCCGATTAGTAGAAACAGCTTCAGGCAAATATTAACTAACCTTATAAAGAATGCTGTAGAGGCGCTGCCCGAGGGTGGTAAAATCAGCATAACTACGCGTGGAAATGTGAATGTCAACGGCAAAAAGTTCACCGAAGTTCGAGTCGAAGATAATGGCCCAGGCATTCCATTACAAGTACAGCAAAACTTGTTCTCTCCTATCTCTACTACCAAAGGGACTGGACACTCAGGTCTTGGCTTAAGTATTACAAAAAATCTCGTAACGGAAGCACGAGGAACAATCACATGCAGGAGCGGTAAAACGGGCACCCAGTTTCAAGTCTTGCTGCCAGGTAGCTAGGGCAGCAACATAACTATTAAAACGCTCATAAAGGCTAAAAACTGGATAGATGTGCACAACAAACTACTATAGTGCGAACGGTTGACAACTAGAATGAAGATCATAAAGTCAAAACAGGTGGCGAACCTGGATATTGAACGAGCAAAAATACTGGTCGTTGACGATGAACATCGATTACTGACCAGCCTTGAAACCTTGCTTACGTCCGAGGGCTTTCGTGTATCAACAGCGCTTGGAGGAATCAATGCGTGCGAAGCAC
The DNA here is from genome assembly GCF_001635105.1 of Oleiphilus sp. HI0079. Lineage (NCBI taxonomy): Bacteria > Pseudomonadati > Pseudomonadota > Gammaproteobacteria > Oceanospirillales > Oleiphilaceae > Oleiphilus > Oleiphilus sp. HI0079. The sequence continues at coordinate 121 of NZ_LWFT01000756.1, read as the reverse complement.
TCAAGGCGAATGATTTTGATCTAGTTCTTCTCGATTTGAACATGCCCGATATCGACGGCCATCAGGTGATGGATTTCATTGCCGAGCATCAAATGGACCCAGCCGTTATTGTTGTTAGCGG
>NZ_LWFT01000755.1:0-2801 GCF_001635105.1 Oleiphilus sp. HI0079 | reverse complement strand
ATAGGGACCAGCACGGCATTTCCATTACGCTCAACGGCTTTTTTAGCGAGGAACACGGAACCAATTGAGCCGGATTTGAGAGGTTTGCTCGCGTCAAATTCATAGTAAAGCGATTCGGGTGCTTGCCCAAAATCTTCGATAAAGGCGTTACGGACCTGCTCTGCCGTCATTGGCTCTACATCTTGTTGAAAGACCTCTAGTTCGCGCGCAATCTCTTCTGGAAGAAAGTCTGCACTCGCAGCAGCAACCTGCGCCATTTTGATGAACAAAGGCCCAAACTCAGAAACCATTTTTGAAACAATCTGTGCCTGCCCAGAGAAATCCTTTGGATCCGTTTCTAGGAATGGTTTTATATATCTTATTGCCTGAATTTGTCGTTTGAGAATCTGAATATCACCGCGCAGCACCTGCAACTTGCGCACGATCGAATTAAAACCATCACGATTTATCTGCCTCAGATTCTTGATGGTATTGATGGCTTCGACGAGGATGGGTTCATAGACGCGCAGAATCGCGCGCGTAATCTCAAGATTGAGTTCGAAAATACCCTGTAGCTCTGGGCTCTCAATGAGTTCCTGAAAGAAGAGCCAAAACTCTTCGATGACCACCTCTGGTATTTCTACAGGACTTCGAGAAATAGACTGAGAAACGAGATAACGGATGAGTCTCTCCGTACTTTCCTCGTTTGGAATAAAGCTGCTCTTGCGCAAATAAGCGGTAAGGTCTTTTGAATAGCTTGATACGGGGTGCGTGTACAAGCCTTCAAACAGAACATCAAGCGTTGATGCAAGTTGTGTGCGCTCTACTTTTTCTTCAGATAAAACCAATTTCAGTACGGGCGAGAAGAGCTTCGGCAACGCGATACCGCTCGATGCAATCCCACCCGAACGCTTCAAAAGCGCGAGCGTTGACTTGCTCAAGCCTTGCAGAGATTCCGAAAACAACGGTTTTTTTGGGGATTTAGCGTCTGTCTTGCTCATATAAACCTAACTTGGGTCCATTGCCTAGCTTTACAAGTAGCCGGTAGTTCTCGACAATGTATACGGAGGGTTTCAAACACCCCCCGCTCTTTCAACGGATGATACCACATGGAACTAACGCCGAATGCCTGAATTCTCGATCGTGCACTCGTTCTTTCTCATATTTGCTGGCGCAGCGGTCGTTGCATCCTTCGCTTTATATGCGCGCCAACCTCTGATTCTCTCTTACATTATTATTGGAGCAATTGTTGGTCCATTCGGTTTGAACTATGTTTCTGAAGCAAGAGTGCTAAGCGAAATCGCCGAGATTGGGATCATATTCTTATTATTTCTTCTGGGTCTGGACATGCAACCCAAAAGTCTTGGCAGCATGGTAGGCAAGGCAAGCTTTGTTGCGGTTGTCACTTCCGCTATATTCGCTGCTGCAGGATTTCTAGTTTCGATTTCCTTCGGCTTTTCCAACACCGAAGCTTTGATAATTGGTGCTTGCATGATGTTTTCAAGCACCATAATCGGTATTAAGTTACTACCAACAACAGTACTGCACCACAAACATACAGGCGAGTTGGTTGTTGCACTCTTATTGGTCCAGGATCTCATCGCCATTGTCGTCCTGCTATTGATCGGTGGCCTCGGCGGAACGAGTGACGAAGGTTCGGCACTGATGGACATCGCTTTGTCATTTGCGATGCTTCCAGTGGTCGGGCTAGGCGCAGTTGCTGGCGTTCGCTATGTTATCTTACCCTTGTTTACCAAGTTCGATCGCTTTCATGAGTATATGTTTTTGTTGTCGATTGGCTGGTGTCTGGGCCTAGCTGAAGCGGCCGAAGCGCTTGGCTTGTCTCTCGAAATCGGCGCTTTTATCGCGGGCATTAGTTTAGCGACTAGCCCGATATCCCAGTACATAGCGGTCAATCTCAAGCCTCTCCGCGATTTTTTTCTCGTGTTATTTTTCTTTTCGCTTGGCGCGAACTTTAATCATGGGCTATTGAATGACATTCTCGTTCCGACGATCGTCCTTGGCTTATTAATGATTGCGCTCAAGCCGATAGGATTCCGGCATTTACTAAAAATTAGCGGTGAACAAAAGGCCGATGCATGGGAAGTTGGGTTTCGTCTCGGCCAAATCAGCGAGTTCTCATTGATGATTGCATTTTTGGCCTTCACTCAGCAGTTAATAAGCAACGAAGCATCGCATCTTATACAGGCAACAGCGATTCTTAGCTTCGTATTGAACAGCTATCTCGTTATTTTTCGCTACCCTAGTCCAATCGCGGTTAGCGACAAGCTGCGACGCGATTAGTTGAGAGCTAGCGATGCAATCAGACTTATGCCCCTGTGGCAGCAACACGCTTTACTCAAAATGCTGTGGTCCAATCCACTTGGGGGCCGCTGATGCTGAAACCGCAGAAGCGCTAATGCGATCACGCTACTGTGCGTTCGTGAAAATGGACTCAGGGTATTTAATCCGGTCCTGGCATGAGTCAACACGTCCAAGTAAGCTGACTCTTGATGCGACCAATTGGATTGGCTTAAAGATAAAATCTACTCACAAAGGCTTGCCGGCAGATTTGGAAGGCTGGGTGGAATTCGTTGCAAGGTACAAAATTGATGGGCGAGCACATCGCCTTAAAGAAAACAGTTACTTCAAGAAAGAAAACGGCACTTGGTTTTACGTCAGCGCCGTCGAATCGTAAGCTTAGTAAGCCGATAACACGTTAAGCCCGCATGCCCTTGGTGCTTTCTGTTTCTGAAATATACTTTCCGAGCGCGCGCTCTATACCGCTGCTCACCGCAAAACCTAGCTTATCAGCAATAGAC
>NZ_LWFT01000754.1:0-1628 GCF_001635105.1 Oleiphilus sp. HI0079 | reverse complement strand
GCAGGCCGACACCGTGAGTCCAAAAGACCCGCGCTGTAAAGAGACCATAAGACCTCGTGTTTAAGACTGGGAATGTTAAGTTAAGTCACTTTGAACAGCAGAGATCTTAGTACTGCTGCCTTTACAGACACTGACTACAAGCAGAATTACGCCCAAAATCTAATTTGCCCTCCTGTTACAGCGCCATCTGGACGTTGTGAATGAAAAGAATGCTTATTAACGCGACTCAAAGCGAAGAGTTGCGTGTTGCCCTCGTTGACGGGCAAAAACTCTATGATCTCGATATCGAAGCCGGCTCGAGAGAGCAAAAGAAAGCAAATATCTATAAAGGTAAAGTGACTCGCGTTGAGCCTAGCCTTGAAGCTGCTTTCGTCGACTTCGGTGCTGAGCGACACGGATTCCTCCCTCTCAAAGAAATTTCTAAAGAGTACTTCAAACCAAGCGCTGGCAAAGGTCGCGTCAATATTCGTGACGCAATTGCTGAAGGTCAAGAAGTTGTTGTCCAAGTCGAAAAAGAAGAACGCGGAAACAAGGGCGCGGCACTAACGACCTTTATCAGCCTTGCAGGCAGATACTTGGTATTAATGCCAAACAACGCGCGAGCAGGCGGTATTTCTCGCCGTATTGAAGGCCCAGATCGTGCGCAACTAAAAGACGCCATGTCCGGGCTAAACATGCCGAATAATATGGGTGTGATCGTTCGGACTGCTGGCGTAGGACGCTCTACAGAAGAACTACAATGGGATCTGGACTACCTTGTCCAATTTTGGGATTCGATTACTGCAGCATCAGACAGTCGACCCGCTCCATTTTTAATCTATCAAGAAAGCAACGTCATTATTCGCGCAATTCGTGATTATCTCCGCCAAGACATCGGCGAAGTTCTTGTCGACGCACCAATGGTCTTTGAAGACGTGCTGAATTTCGTACGCTCAGTAATGCCCGCTTACGAAAACAAGATTAAGTTATACCAGGACGAAATCCCTCTGTTCAGCCGTTACCAGATCGAAGCACAGATCGAAACGGCCTTTGAACGTGAAGTTAAGCTTCCATCTGGCGGTTCCATTGTTATCGACCCAACAGAAGCACTTGTCTCAATAGACATCAACTCTGCACGCTCCACCAAAGGCAGTGACATCGAAGAAACCGCGCACCAAACTAATTTGGAAGCTGCAGATGAAATCGCTCGCCAGCTTCGTTTGCGCGATATGGGCGGCCTGATAGTAATCGACTTTATCGACATGAGCGCCAGCAAAAATCAGCGCGATGTCGAAAATCGCATGCGAGATGCCCTTGAACTGGATCGTGCTCGTGTCCAGGTGGGTAAAATCTCCCGCTTCGGCCTGCTCGAAATGTCACGTCAACGCTTACGACCCTCTCTTGGTGAGACGCGTTCGGAAACCTGTCCTCGCTGCAGTGGCCAAGGCACAATTCGGGACATCGAGTCACTCGCACTTTCAATCATGCGTCTAATCTACGAAGAGAGCTCAAAAGAGAAAACAGGAGCGATCCAAGCAATCGTTCCGGTAAATGTTGCTACTTTCTTGCTGAACGAGAAGCGAAAGCAAATCGTCGACATAGAGTCGAAACAAAACGTACACGTCATTATTGTTCCAAAAGATCATTTA
>NZ_LWFT01000753.1:0-3672 GCF_001635105.1 Oleiphilus sp. HI0079 | reverse complement strand
TGAAATTAGTTTGAAAATTACGCCTTCCGAAGCAAACCAAAAGCTGATTGTAGAAACAATGGATTTGGATTGTGGAGCTATCTTCAGAAAATCTAAGGTTATTTTGGATTTAGTGAATCTAGCGTCCGATNACGGATGTGCAGTTTCTTTTAATCCGAAATCTAAGACTTTAAGGCTCAAAAGAGATCAAGTTATTAAAACACTGGATGAGCCAGAACTGACCGACCACATTAAGTCGATCGAGAGTGCTGTTTTAGCTTTGAAAAAAGCACTAGGTGAATAGGTGACTCAATTGGGGAGATTGAATTGGATACAATGCCGATTAGCTAGTACCATTTTGACAAAATTAGAGTTTTTACTGACTCTCTTGAAACGATAACAGGATTCCGGAAATAATGGCGAAGGCGTTCCCAGCCTTTCATTAAATTCAATATGCAGGTTCCGGCCTCCCGCTCTGAATCAAAAACTAGCGCTTCGTTCTCCTCGCGAGAAAATTTTTATTTGTACTCCTCTTCAGGTTCGCGAAGATTAGCCACTTACAAAGTGAATATCTAGGCGTGTCTCTTTAAATGTGTGGTCAAATTTAAACGTAATAAATTCCCAAATGTTTTAACCTTTTCCCCAATCTTAGTATCCACGCGATCTATTCATCTACGTACCTAAATTAATCAATTTCCTTGATGTCTCTATCGGGGACATACTCAATTAAATCCTCAACTTTGCAATCGAAGTATTCGCAGAGTTTGCTTACGTTATCCGTTCCGGTATTTGTACCGCGATGATTGATCAGTTTCGAAATCGTCATTCGATGTATTCCGGTCGCTTCCGCAACAGCGGCAACAGTCACTCTCTCGCCATCTGAGAACTCTTTTTTAGCAATCATTTCTTTCAATTTGAATCGGATCATACACATACCAGCGATAAGTAAAACTATCTAATGATAAAAATAACTATCAAAAGATGTTGACAGGATTCATCATCCGATTTATAAATGTATCAAATGATGAATGTACGCATCATTTTATGTTTATAGCTATCAAAGGATAAATCGAATGAGCAATACTTACCTTACCACTGAAGAGCTCTCTGAGCGAATTAAATATGACTCGCGGACCATTCGTAATCAGTTGAAAGACAGCGTGTTGATCGAGGGTATCCATTATTTCCGTCCTTTTCAGGGGCGCAAAATTCTTTATATCTGGGAGCGTGTAGAGGAGCGCATGCTTCAAACGGCCGAGCAGAGTGCATTCGCTATTCCTATGGCAAATGGAGGTGTAGCGCATGGCAGCTAATGTTCATGTTCGGGTGCGTCCAGAGACGAGCAATTTATATCTGGATTTTTCGTATCAAGGGGTGCGTTGCCGGGAGCAGACGGCCCTTAAAGATACGCCTTCAAATCGCAAGGTCGTGACCGACCTTGCTAAGAAGGTTGAAGCGCGAATGGTTCTGGGAGAGTTTGACTATGCGAGTTTTTTCCCTGACAGTAAGAACTTGGCTAAGTTACCTCAGAGTCAGTCGGTTGTTCCTCAAGTAGGTTTGCCGGGCAATGCAAGTTTGGTTGCTGATGCGCCGATGCAGACCGTGTTGTTCGCTGACTATGTTGAATCATGGTTTGCGTTTAAGCAGGTAGAGTGGAGACGTTCTCACAGTGACAATATGCGCTGCCTTGTTGATAGCTCGTTGAAGCCTTTTTTTGGTCATTTTGATTTAGCTGCAATAACCAAAAATGACATCTTAGTATTTCGATCAGAGCTCTGTTCTCGACCGGGGCGCAAGGGTGAGCTATTAGGCGCCAAAACCGTGAATAATCACATGCAGTTGTTGCACTCAATTTTGTTGGATGCAAGTGATGAGTTTGGGTTTGTAAATCCATTTCGCAATATCAAAACGCTGAAAAGCAAGAAGCAACATATCGCTCCGTTCTCATTGGATGAGATTAATTTGATCATCGATAACGTGCGTGAGGACTATAAAAACTACTACCGAGTGCGCTTCTTTAGTGGATTGCGCACGGGTGAGATTGATGGTCTTCAGTGGCGTTACGTCGATTTTGAGAGTAAGCAAATCTTGGTGCGTGAAACTATCGTGAAAGGCAAAATGGAGTACACAAAAACTGAAGGCTCTCAGAGGGAAGTTCCCATGCTTGGCCCGGTCTATGAAGCCTTAAAAGAGCAATATGAAGCAACAGGCCAGCTGAGTGACTTTGTTTTTTGCAATGCAGAGGGTAAACCTTTAGATCATGTAAATGTCACTAAAAGGGTCTGGTATCCGCTATTAAGAGCACTTGGGTTAGAAAAAAGACGTCCATATATGACGCGGCATTCAACTGCCACACTTCTTTTGGCCAGCGGCGAGAGCCCAGAATTTATTGCTCGATTTCTAGGTCACACATCGACTGAAATGTTGTTCACTACATACAGTCGCTATGTGCCAAATTTGACGCGCGCCGATGGCAGTGCGTTTGAAAAACTCGTGGCGCAAAAGGAGGTTAACGATGAAGCTTAGTGCTCAGGATTTTCAGTATGAAGGACGTATAAAAGAAATAGCATGTTACTTACAGGTGAAGCTCCGTATATCTGCCGGACGAGATATCGTATTGCTCCTGGAGGACGCTTCGTCTAAAAACAATACCGAAGCGATTCAACGCTGGATCACCCCACGTATTTGGTAGCAACTATGTGATGAAAATGATGTTGATCTAGCCTTTATCGAAGAAGAGTTGCTGGATGTCCTGAGCAATGCATCCGTTGTAAACTAGCGAACTCCAATAGTTTTGATATTGGTGTTGGAAATATTAATACCAAGATTGAGCGGTCCAAGGCAAGCTAGTTACCCTGCCTTGGAAAGTCTAGATCATCAAGCACTTGCTGTATTTTCTCTGGGTTGTTGGCGAGTTCATCAATTACCCCGAAATTTAAATGCTCTGCGCTATTCATCTTGCGCTCAATGTAATCAAGAATTTTAAATCGTATTCTCAAATTGAGTTTCAGCTTCCCGCTCTTTAGCTGACTGATCTGAGTAGCATCAATGTTGAGTTCCTCTGCAAGATCTGTAGGTCCGCCTGCGTGCTTTTCTAGAGCATTTATTAGTCCTTTAGCCAGTTCAACGGCTCTGTCGTTGGATGGAAATTCTATAAGCTGTAACTCATTAAGAAGATAAGTTGAGGAGGTTATGTATCGGCGTAGCCGGGTAAAATCGAATGCCCATTTTGCTCCGTTTTCTTTGACGAGCGCTTCTATTATCCTCGCTCGCTCTAGAGGAGTTAGTTCACCGTTTGGGACGATACGCTCCAATAACTCATCATCGAGCCCTGCGTTTTCTTTGAATCTCGGAGAATCCTTCAACTCCGGAACAAAGAGCACGAATTGAAGAAGATTTGCGTCGTCATTTTCGAGCGCTCTTTCAAATCTAGCTTCCCCAATATTTCTGAATTGAACATTCGTCAACTCTGTCGCTCTTTCTGCAATGCGTTCGGGGACAAGCTTGAGCATCATATTTCTGGCAGTAGCGAAACCAATTTTATCTAAAAGTGTGAGGCGGTGAAGCCAGTTGAGAGTTGCTTCGCCCTTTTGGACTTTATCGATTGTTGAGCGAGGGATGTTCAAGCGCCTTGATAACTCTGTAGGAGTCTGGACATTAAATTCAGCCGTGACTCTGTCTAATAGCCTTTGA
>NZ_LWFT01000752.1:0-3024 GCF_001635105.1 Oleiphilus sp. HI0079 | reverse complement strand
TCGCTGGTTCGAGCCCAGCTCGGGGAGCCAATTCTCCCTTCCTCTCAACAACATTCCTTGAAACGTATACAACGGATCCGTGGCAAACTCCATGACTTTGCCTAGTTCGAGCCCAGCTCGGGGAGCCAATTCTCCCTTACTCTCAACAACATTCTTTGAAACGTATACAACGGATCCGTGGCAAACTCCATGACTTTGCCTAGTTCGAGCCCAGATCGGGGAGCCAATTCTCCCTTACTCTCAACAACATTCTTTGAAACGTATACAACGGATCCGTGGCAAACTCCATGACTTTGCCTAGTTCGAGCCCAGCTCGGGGAGCCAATTCTCCCTTCCTCCCAGCAACATTCTTTGAGATGCATACTACTGATCCCAAGCAAACGCGCCAAATGCCTCTTGATCAGTGCTAGATAGCGCCCCGCCAGCTTACATTTACTACAATGACAATAAAGGCTTAAGCAAAATCGCGCACTACAAGACGGTGCGGGCGAATGATATATCGATCAAGACATGCCAAGCTGCGCCGGCTACAGCGCAGCCACCTTATCTTCTAAAAACTTCAACCGTTTGAACTGTGCATGCTGCGGTGGTATGTGCCTGACATTTGCAAGACAAGCTTTACAGCGCTCGACCAAGCGTGGTTGCATTCCTTTTTGGTCAATCATTTTTAGGGTTACCTGCACGACGTTCAGATTCAAAGCGGGGTGCTTCGGCGTACACTCAAGCGCTTCTGTAAACGCATCGATTGCGGCATCAAGATTACCCGCCTCAAATTCTTTGATTCCGGATTTATTAAGCTTGCGAGCCTTCGCCTTCGCTAGAAGCCCTACCGGCTCATCGATTAGCTCATTGATTGACTTGATCATCGGAGCATTATTTTGCTCCTTATTCGCCAACTTGCTCAACAGTGTCTCAGCCTCACCCGTTTCACCCATGCTGTAAAGCGTCTTTGCAAACTCTAACTGCGTTGAGGAATCAAAATCATGGTCAGCCAATAGCTTTTTCGCCTTAACGAACATTTCTTCTGATTTGCTCTTATCACCTTGCCCCTTATATGTCCGTGCCTCAATCAAGGCAGCATTCGCATGAACCGAAGGATCTTGACCGAACTTTTTTACCACGCGCTGCATAGTATGTATGGCCTCTTTGGCTTTAGTTCGACCCTTCTCACTGGTATCACCTTCAGAAATATCAGCCAAGCAACGCCCTAGATTTAGATAATTTTCGGGCTTGTCATGAATCGAATTAAAACCGAGCTTCATCGTCGCCTTAAGCGCGCCTGCCGCGCTCTCATGATCATTGTTGGTAGAGCACACTTCAGCGAGCTTTCGCTGTCGATTGTACGCATGGGGCGATATATCTACGGCGTCTTCGAGTGTTTTCTGAGCCTTACGATTCTCTTGCAATTGCAGATACGCATCGGCCAACTCATCATAGGCCTCGATGATGTTTGGATTAACCTCAAGAACGTGCGAAAAATCTTCAACGGCAGATTCTACTTCGCCAATAGCGGCCTTCACGCGACCAAGCCCTAACCTAGCCCAGCCGATATCACGCTTGGTCAACACATCGTCATAAATTTTACGGGATTTTTCGAGCTCACCCTCGTGATAGTATAGGTTTGCAAGCGTCCTAAGACACCAAAGCAGATATCGAGTCTCACGTTTGATTTCAAGCCCAAGAAGCGCGATTGCCTTTTGGTTGTCGTTCTGATCCAGGGCCTCATTAATAGACTTTAACTTTTCACGCTGCTCAATAAGTTTGTCAAGGCGCTGCTGCAGCACTATTTTAGTCAAAGGCTTCGTTATATAAGCATCAGGGAGATATTCTAAGGCCCCCATCACCATATCTTTCGACGTCTCGGCCGTGACCATGATGAACAGACCCGTGTGTTTTAACAGATTGCTAAAACGCAACTCCTCAAGCACTTGTTGACCGTTCTTCCCATTACCAAGGTTATAATCACACAATATGATGTCGAAATTATCATGCTGACATCGTTGGATCGCGTCTTCACCATTAATCGAAACATCGATTTGTTCAACCCCACACGCCCTAACCATCTGTTTCAGGGACAAACGAAAGTTTTCAAAATCATCGATTATCAAAAAACGCAGATTACGGTAGTATTTGGCGAGCTGAACTTGGCTGGTAACGGACATAGTATTGGCTTAATTCCTTTTATGTTGAGTTTAGACCGCTTTCCTAGATTTTTTAAGTTGATGAACTCCTTATAATCTAACGTTCAGCCGCACAGCAACAAGAGCCTTCTTTAATGAATCAATTTCCAATCTTTATCGCATTAGATGTTGTTGATGATCATCGACAAATTTTGCCCGTCGCTATTTCTTGGTCGATGCCCGACGGACAGATAAAGAGCACGCTCATTGCACCTGATGAAGACTGGGAAATCGAGGAAATCGCGCTAGGCGATTTGGATCTTGAGACTGTCATCGACCAAGGAGCTACACCGGCCGAAATCGTAACCGAGATGAATTTGGATTTCGAAGACACGACCATTTACTGCTTTGATGAATATCAGGATATTCCCGCGCTAGACGCTTTGTTTCAAGCTCTCAATGATGAGCCGGGATTTGAAGTAATCGCTTGGCAACAAGCGTTTAGTACCACCGCTAGCGAGACAATCTTTGAGACTGCAGCTTGGGTAAAAGAAGTAAATTCACTCAATCTGACCATGTCTGAAGATAGGGTAAAGCAAATGTTGATATGCTTTGCAGAACTTAGATAGGAACTCATCGGTTCTGTGACGCGTGCAAGTACCTTCAGTGCCTTATATGAGAAGCTTCGGCGCTAACTTTTATCTGACTAGAGACCTGATTGAACAGCATGCCGTCCCGCTACCTCTCCTTTTTCCTGCTATTTATCACCCTAAGTGCCAGCCCACTTGCAGCGCAAGCTAAAGAGGCTTTGCCTGATAATCGAAGCGGGAACAAGGCGAACAAGGATTACGTTGCGATCGGCGCTCACTTCAACCAATTCAAATCGATTCTCTTGGAACTTGAG
>NZ_LWFT01000751.1:0-3577 GCF_001635105.1 Oleiphilus sp. HI0079 | reverse complement strand
GTGGTGTACGAAATTCTTGTTAAAACGCCGCTGCGACATAAAGACGGTGCCTTTGGGCTGGTTCTTTTTGCCTTTTTAGCATTCATGGCTTGGCTGGCAGATCAGCTTTTCTCTGATCGTGGTGCGTACATCCACGTAGGTGCCTTAATCGGCTCGATCATGGCGGGTAATGTTTTCTTCGGCATCATGCCTTCGCAACGTGCGCTGGTTGAAGCGGTGCAACGCGGCGAAGCGCCTGATCCAAAATACGGTGCGTTCGCCAAGTTACGTTCCACTCATAATAACTACCTCACACTGCCGCTGATCTTCATCATGATCAGTAACCACTACCCGATGACCTATTCACACGAATACGGCTGGGCGGTATTGGCAGCGATTATGTTTATTACCGGCTTTGCGCGTCATTTCTTCAACTTGCGGCATCGCGGTCAATTCAAACCGATGATTCTTGTCATTGCAGCGCTTTTACTCGTTGCACTTGCGGGCGTTATGGCGCACACCAAAAAAGTGGTTGTTCCATCTACAAATGCAACGGTCGTCAGTGATACCAAGGCAATGGAAATCGTTGCCGCTCGCTGCGCCAGCTGCCATGCAGTACAACCAACGCAGCCGGGGTTTGAAGCTGCAGGCGCACCAGCAGGTGTTGTACTTGAAGAACTCGATACGGTTGTCGCGATGAAGCAAAAACTCATTGAAGTAACGCAGTCTGGGTATATGCCACTGGCGAACATGACGCATATGACGGATGAAGAACGTCAATCCGTCATAGACTGGCTCTCTTCCAAATAGAACCATCAACAGCATCATACCTATAGGGGGCAAACGCCCCCAACTTTCCTGCCAAAAATCGCCGCACTACCCGATGAGCGCACCAAGCTCGGCAGCACTTGCGGCAACTTAAAAACCCAAAAAAGCCGATCTCTCTTCTTGGAAATATTGGAAAATCAACTAACGTTAATCCAGCATTCGTATGCGTTGAATTCTGATGATAGGTAACTATGCGAGACGAAGCCAAGCACGACTTAAGCCATCCTATTGAACTTGCGAAAGATCGTCTTTTTGACCTTATCAGCTCAGAGTTTATTGTCTCTGTCGCCGACATAAATGGAAAGATCGTCGCAGTAAGCGACGAGTTTTGCAGAATATCCAAGTATTCCAGAGAAGAGCTGATCGGTAAAAACCATGCCATAGTGAACTCAAACACCCACCCGACCGCTTTTTTTCAGGAATTTTGGGAATGCATTCTTTCCGGTAAAACTTGGCGGGGAGAAATCTGTAACCGCGCGAAAGACAAATCCTTATATTGGGTGGACAGCGTTGTCGCGCCTCTGCCGGCAGAGAACGATGAAGAAAGATTGTTCTTTTCTATTCGATGGGACATCACCGAACAAAAACAGCTGCATCGAGATGCCCTCCATGCCAAAGCGCTTCTCGACCGCTCAGAGGAACTCTCAGGTGTTGGAACTTGGGAGCTAGACCTGCAAACGAACGAGTTGTACTGGTCAAACGAAACACTTCGCATTCATGGTTTGGAACAAGGGCAAACACCCTCACTGGATGAAGCGATCAACTATTACGCGCCTGAAGCGCGTCCGATCGTCCTTTCTGCCGTTAATCAGGCGATGGTCGATGGCAGCACTTGGGATTTTGAATTACCGCTGATCACGCAATCCGGCGAGCGCATATGGGTGAGAGCTGTTGGGTCACCAGAGTTCGAACAAGAAAAGCCACGCTTGCTGTATGGTGCGTTTCAAGACATCACCGAACGAAAAGCGCGCGAAGAAGAGCTGCTATCGGTATTTCAACGGATGAAGCTGGCAACCTCAAGCGGACAGATCGGCATTTGGGAGTACAACCTGAAAACGGGAGTGCTTTCATGGGATGAGACCATGTACAAGATCTACGGCCTCTCTCCTTCGGAAGGCAACGAAGCGTATGAGCTTTGGGCAAGCCACCTTCATCCAGACGATCGACCGCAAGCTGAAAAAGCAGTTGCGGCGGCTATCAATAATTTACAAGACTTCGATACCGAGTTTCGCATTATCAAGCGTGATGGCAGCATAAGCCATTTGCGGGGCCGAGCCCACGTAAACCGCACGGAAGACGGCACACCCACTAACATGATGGGGGTGAATTGGGATGTATCTGAACATAGAAAGCTGGAAGAGACCCTATCAAAACAGAAAGAGCTGCTTCATGTTACGCTAGAATCGATTGGGGATGCGGTCATCGCGACCGACCTGAACCAACGCGTTGTATTCCTAAACTACATGGCCGAGCTGATGACGGGTTGGAGCAATCAAGATGCGCAAAACCAAGCTTTGTGCGATATTGGGTAGACCAAATCCATCGGGCACTCGACGAAGACCGTTTTCAACTTTTCGCCCAACGACTGGTGAACGTCAAACAAACGACAGAGGCACTGCACTTTGAAGTATTGTTGCGAATGACGGGAGAAGACGGAGAAATCATCTCGCCGTTTATGTTCTTCCCTGCCGCAGAGCACTATCATCTTGCGAACAGAATTGATCGTTGGGTCCTAACAAAAAGCATCCAATGGCTAGAAGAGAAGTCACAAACGCAGGACATAGAACGGATTTGCATCAACTTGTCAGGGCAATCCGTCAACGATATCGATTTTCATAGCTATGTCGCGCAATTGCTGCAACAGCTAAGTCCAGAACTCAGAGCGAAAATCTGTCTTGAAATCACCGAAACAGTGGCCGTGACAAACCTTCAAAGCGCCTCTGATTTTGTCGATGAAATCAAAAAACTCGGTTCCACTATCGCACTGGATGATTTTGGTGCTGGGTCATCCTCATTTGGCTATATCAAAAACCTCTCCGCCGACGTGCTCAAAATTGACGGTCAATTTATCAAAAACCTCATTGACGAACCGCTCGATAACGCGGCAGTAAGATGTTTTGTTGATGTCGCAAAAATTCTAAATTTAGAAACGGTCGCAGAGTTCGTCGATTCCCCGAAAATACTAGAGCAAGTCAAGGCATTGGGCATAGACTACGCACAAGGTTTTTTACTCCACAAACCCGAGCCGATCGATAAGATCATTAAGTAACAACACTTAGCGCATACTTTTTAGCCGCGCAATCGAGTCACAAAACATATGCCCATTGAAACTTGGCTACTTTTCTTCACCGCCATCGTCATCGTGATTGCGATTCCCGGGCCACTCTCGCTGCTCATGATCAACAGTACGCTTAAACAAGGCATACGGGCATCCTCGCCCGTTATATTTGGAGGCAGCTTCGCCTCCAGCATCTTACTAATTGTTTCCGCATCCGGTCTCGGTGCAATCGTTGTCAGCTCAGAATTGGCATTCAACGCCATACGCTATGCAGGCGCGGCTTACCTTTTTTATTTGGGTATAAAACTCATTCGGCCTGCAGCTGCGCAACCCCGTGCCGACAAGCCAGACAGCGACCCGCAACCTAACAGCAAAACCTCGCTATTTCATCAGGCTTTTTTGATGGGCATTAGCAACCCGAAAGACATCCTTTTCTTCATTGCCCTACTGCCGCAATTTGTCGCCCCCCAGGGCAACCTTCTGCTCCAACTG
>NZ_LWFT01000750.1:0-28228 GCF_001635105.1 Oleiphilus sp. HI0079 | reverse complement strand
ATGTCGATGTTTTGGTTTTGGCAGGCTTGATAGAAAACAGGGAAATTTTCTATCCCGCTTTGTTGATTGCGTGCATCAATACTGACGGCTACTTTTGAAAGGCGCTCATCTTTGCTTAATGATGACTGGTTGCCAAGCTCTAAAAGGAGACCTACTGGCAAATTGTCGATGCAATAAAAACCAAGGTCTTCAAGCACGTGGAGTGCGGTGCTTTTGCCTGAGCCAGACCTACCGCTGATAANGTGGAGATGCTATGAAGCTCGTTATTATCAGCGGTAGGTCTGGCTCAGGCAAAAGCACCGCACTCCACGTGCTTGAAGACCTTGGTTTTTATTGCATCGACAATTTGCCAGTAGGTCTCCTTTTAGAGCTTGGCAACCAGTCATCATTAAGCAAAGATGAGCGCCTTTCAAAAGTAGCCGTCAGTATTGATGCACGCAATCAACAAAGCGGGATAGAAAATTTCCCTGTTTTCTATCAAGCCTGCCAAAACCAAAACATCGACATGGATATAATCTATCTTGATGCCGACGCTGAGACACTGCTCAAGCGCTTTCACGCTACTAGAAGAAAACACCCTCTGAGCACCCCAAGCACCTCATTAAAAGAAGCCATTAAAAGCGAAGGATTATTACTGGAGCCAATAGCCCGAAAAGCAGATCTCACGGTGAATACCAGTGAAATGTCGCTTTATGAGCTTCGCGATCACATCAAACTGCGCGTTGCCGGCCGAACGTCCCAAGAAATGGCGCTGCTGTTTCAATCTTTCGGCTTCAAGCACGGGGTTCCGAGCGACTCGGATTATGTGTTCGACGTGCGCTGCTTACCCAACCCATATTGGGATCCAGCCCTGCGCAGCTTTACCGGCTTAGATGAGCCCGTTCAGAACTTTCTCGGCTCCCAACCAGAAGTAGCGGATATGGAACGAGACATCACAGAATTACTAGAGCGCTGGCTCGTTAAGTTCTCCGCGAACAACAGGAGCTACATGACCATCGCAATTGGTTGCACTGGCGGACAACATCGAAGCGTCTACCTGTGTGAGCGCATAGGCAATCATTTCAAGCAAACATACCAAAATATACTTATACGCCACAAAGAGCTGTCAGCTCCTGTAAAAACCCAATAAAATACCTTAGTCTCGTTGTTTATTATATTTTGGAGCTTACTTCGGCATGCTATGTGAAACAGTGGAAATCATTAACGACTTAGGTCTTCACGCCCGCGCCGCAGCGAAGTTTGTAGAATGTACCTGCCACTTCGAAAGCTCTTTTCTCATCAGCAAAGATGGTCGAGAGGTTGATGGAAAAAGCATCATGTCCGTGATGATGCTTGCAGCCAGTAAAGGTACTGAGATTTCCATCCAAGTCGAGGGCCCAGACGAAACGAAGGCCCTAGCTGCGCTGAAAGCGCTTATTTCTAACAAGTTTGGCGAAGAGAGCTAGCCAAATCCACTTTAATTAGGCGAATTAAGTCTTTGTTTTTCTGAGAAAACATCTCCGAGGTTCTTGAGTCTTACGCTATACTTTTAGCTTGAACCTTTTAACGGCGCGCACATGGCAACTTATTTCGACAATAACAGTTCAGATCAGCAATGGCAGTCGATCCAGGATGCCATTGAGTCTGGGTCGTTAAAACAAGTCGCGCGCACGATAAATAAAAGCCTCACCCCGAGTGATCTTGCCCATTTACTCGAGTCGTCACCGCCACGCCAACGTAAAATTATCTGGCAATTGATTGAAGCGGATTATCGTGGCGACGTTCTTCAATACCTTAATGAAGATGTTCAGGCCTATTTCCTCAGCCAGTTAAACGCGCAAGAAGTCATCGATGCGACAGAAGATCTGGACACCGATGACCTCGCTGACATTCTTCAAAACCTTCCAGAGACGATTACCTCAGAAGTACTCGACTCAATGGATGCGCAAGACCGTGAACGTGTCGAAGAAGTCCTAGCGTACGAAGAGGACACAGCGGGCGGCTTGATGAACACCGATACCGTGACGATTCGCGCGGATATCACTCTAGATGTTGTTCTGCGCTATCTTCGTCGTCATCGAAGCCTCCCTGAAATGACCGACAGCTTGCTTGTTGTAAGCAGAAAAGGCGTTCTGGTTGGCACGCTGCCACTTACATCCATGCTTGTTTCGAATCCCAGTGCGACAGTTCGTGAGGTAATGGCAACCGATACCGTTTCAATCAATGTCAGCACCAGTTCAAGTGAAGTTGCTACGCTATTTGCTCGACAGGATCTCGTAACGGCGCCCGTAGTAAACGACGAAGGTATTCTTCTCGGAAGAATCACGATTGATGACGTAGTTGATGTTATCCGTGAAGACGCAGATCATTCGTTATTAAGTATGGCTGGTCTTGATGAAGACAGCGATACGTTTGCGCCGGTAAAGCAAACCGCGAAAAGGCGCGCCGTCTGGCTTGGCATTAACCTCGTCACAGCCTTTATTGCATCCGGAGTCATCGGCATGTTTGAAGCGACCATTGAACAAGTTGTCGCACTTGCCGTGCTCATGCCAATCGTCGCTAGTATGGGTGGTATCGCTGGAAGCCAGACACTCACCTTGGTTATTCGCGGGATGGCCGTTGGCCAGATAAGTTCTAGTAACCTAAAGTGGTTATTAAACAGAGAATTTGTAGTTAGCCTGTTAAATGGCATGCTTTGGGCGATCGTTGTTTCTGGCCTAGCCGTGCTGTGGTTTTCAGACCCAAAGATTGGCGTGGTGATCGCCGCTGCATTACTAATCAACCTCGTGGTCGCAGCACTCGCCGGCACGGCGCTACCCTACTTCCTGAAGTCTAGAAACATCGATCCAGCGCTTGCAGGAGGCGTGATTCTGACTACGATTACCGATGTAGTAGGATTTCTTTCCTTCCTTGGCCTCGCGTCCATCGCCTACGGCTAAGTCATTTTAAGTAAGAGAGATTTATGAGCCAGAACGACGACTTTGATCCAAGCTCCTTTGACGACGATGAAGAGTATGTAAAAAGCCGCACCCAAATAAAAAAAGAGATGGAAGCCCTGCAAGACCTCGGTAAAAAACTGTGCGAACTGCGCAAAGACCAGCTTGCTCAAGTACCTGTCTCTGACGAACTCAATGAAGGCATTACAACTTACCTGCGCATTAACTCTAGAGAAGCCAAACGCAGACAACTCCAATATATCGGCAAGCTAATGCGCAGCGAGGATATCGAAGCGATCCAGGTCGTCGTTGATCGATTTGATGCTTCAAGCGACATCTACGCCAAACGCCTTCATGTTCTCGAAGCATGGCGTGAACGCTTGATTAGTGAAGGAAACGACGCGCTCACCGAGTTTGTTGAAAGCTTCCCCGCAGTCAACATTCAAACCTTAAGGCAACTCACGCGTAATGCGGCGAAAGATCGTCAGCACGATAAGAATACGGGGGCAGCGAAAAAGCTGTTTCGCTTCTTGAAAGAGTACGAGGCGGACATTCTAGGGTAACGCTCATGGCTATTACTCTATAGTAGGCGTTTATGTTGTCTAAGTGGCATCGCTGCTCGGACTTGCTCAAGTAGCTTAAGGTCAATCTCAGCGATACAAATCCCAGGCTCATCGGCGCAGGACGCCAAGATTGCCCCGTCAGGCGCAACAATCATGCTGTGTCCCCAGGTAACACGGCCCCTACCATGATCACCACATTGGTTCGCGGCCAACACAAAACTTTGGGTTTCAATCGCTCTCGCTTTTAATAGCGTTTCCCAATGCGCTTTACCTGTTTTGTATGTAAAGGCGGAGGGAACAGTGAGCAAGGTAGCGCCGTTTTTCTGATAATACTGATACAGCTCCGGAAACCTTAAGTCATAACAAATACTCAAACCGAGTATATGGCCAGCCAACTCGGTTGTTTTAGGCTCATGGCCCGGCTGATAGGTATCGGACTCCCTATATGCCCCCACTTCATCCGCCACATCCACATCAAAAAGGTGGATCTTATCGTAAAAAACAGGCTCCGAATCTGGACACAACAAATAGCTTCTAGAACGAAATCGAACGTCTTTTCTTGACGCTTTAAAAGGCACTGATCCGCAGAGTAAATAACAGCCTAATTCGTCGACCAGGCACTGAAGAGACGCGATGCACTCGGCTACATGAGGCTCAAACTCTTTGATTGCAGCTTGACCAAAACAAAGCGCATTCTCAGGCAAGACAATAAACTGCGCCCCTCTGGATGAGGCGGTTTTTATAAATGCTATAGCGTCCGACAAGTTTTGCTGCCAATCGTCGCTACTGCACATTTGAATCAAACCGCAGTGAAGGCTTTTCACATGATCACGCATGAACTCGTGCCTCTTAGTCCAACTTCACGATCGGGTCATCCCAGGATCCTGTCAGGGCATAATTTAACGTCGACAAACTTGAAAGGGGCTCACCTAGAACCTTATCTACCAGCCATACGGCTCCTCCAATTGTTGGACTGCCTAACATGAGCGCGGCCAATGGGACGTTACTTGAAATAGGTAACTCAACAGACATTATTAAATCCAGCGTTTGTGCAGCCAGATTAATATCGCCATTCACTTCGTAGTTACTTGAAGGCCCCGAAATCACTAAAGGGTCGACCAAACTCACGATACCTTGGCTGATCACGGCATTCATATCGATCTCATCGTAAGAAATACCGGCCTCATAAATATCAGAGAAATCCAAACGTAACCGTCGCCCAATTGCATCAAGGCTAAAAATACCAAAAAGACGTAAAATTCCGGCACCTTGTGCATCGGTTCTAATTTGACCATTTCTGAACGTCATGTTCGCCGATCCGGAGAGAAAAGAGAGCGAAAAGTTTTCTGGTGCATCCGGCCATACAAGCGCGAGTTCCGTCTCGTAGCTGTCACTAGTCAGCGGCGACTCTTGCCCAAATAGCGAGAGTACCGGTGCAAGATTCTCCCCCTCACCATCAACCGTCAAAATCGTATAGTGTTGCTGATTGTCGTAACGCCATGAGAGTTGCCCCTGCAAGACACTGCCAGCAACCACGCCCTTCAAGTCTCGAAATATAAGGCTTTTTTCGTCTTTCTCAGTCCAAAAACTCCATTGCCCCCAAAACGCCTCACCCAGGTAAAGCTCGTCAACAGAAAATTTCATGTCAGCGATGGTTAAGGGGTTTGTAATCGGTTCATTCCCAGCAGAGTATGTGATGTCTTCTGGCGCACTCTCCTCTAGTTTCAGACGCGCCAAGTCAATCAAAATAGGCGATGTATCATTATTGATTGTGACGCTACCCACGGAGTTTGGCCCGCTTAACTCGACAAAAAAACCTGCATCCTTTGGAGAAATAACAGCGGACACACTCTTGATGATGTTGTCGTATACATCCAGCTCATCCGCACGAATATTGACTTCCCGAAGCCATTCCAAGGATGCGCCTTGACCATCCCCTCCTCCGGGTATCTCGTTTGTCAGATAGCTTACCCAAGAATCAAGATTTGCCGCGTTGGTCGACAGTGAGATTCCAAGGCCGTCTTCTGAAAAATTGTAGTCACTCGCGTTTAGCCTTGTATCGCCTGCAGACATAACCACTTTGCCAAATTCAAATTCCTCATCAATAAACAAAAGCTCTGCTGTTGTTTTAGGTAAAGCTGAGCCATTTAGTTTAAGCAGGACATCTACTTGGTTTGGTTTGATTGTCGCCAGCACCTCTGCATTGTTTCGCGAGCGACTTAGCTTTGTGAGCGGAGCCGGCCAGTTGCTCGATATACCCTCTAGGTTCGAATTAACACGCAAATGGGTGGCAAGTTCTGGGTCATTGGGAATCTCAAGCAAGGCGTCAAATCTTGTTTGACCGTCGAGACCAAAGAACCAGTCCTGATCTTCGGGCAGCAACTGATGCACCGCAAGGCCACTTTGTAATGAGATCGACGTCGAATCAGACAATGCATTAGGGGTAATACTCAGGACACCTGGCTCACCAGAGAAAATCAAATCGATCTTTTCAGCCGAGACACCAGATTCGGAACTGATATCTAATCGTCCGCGAAGATCCTCTGCAACTAAGGGGCTCTCCTGATGCGCGGCTCTCACACCATCAAGCATTAGTGAAAGCGAAAACTCCTCCTTTATTTCGTCACCCAAAGAGAGATCCAGATCTAAATCCCCCATCGCAGGACCACTAAAACTCAAGAGCTTCGCGACCTCCTCGGTTGACTCTGCTACTGGCGAGTCTTTAAGCCAATATGCATACTCCTCTCCTTCAAACTGCAGTTTGGCCTTCACATTCAATTGCGGCGTTTTTTGCGCAGCCGACACGCCCGGCATAAATACATCCAACCTCTTAACTTTTGTTCCATTTATTTCCGCATCATCTGCCGAGATTTCAAGTCTGTCCTCGTGAAGCGCGAGATCTATACTGAGTTTCTCCAGCTCCGGCCAGGATCGCTCATACTTCAAAACAGCATCCTTTGTTTTCAAACTTAAACTGCTGGAAAAGCTATTATCAGGGCTCTCATTTTCGATACTGCCGTAGGCGAAATACTTTCCTTCATCAACGTAGCCTCCTACGAGAGAGTCACTCAGCCACCGATACAAATCCTGATCCACGACATAAAAAGGCACAAATTCAGCCACATCGGGGAGCATGATGTTGCGCATACCCAGCATTAAGCCGAGATAATCCTCTCGTTCATCATTATTCAGGCGAAGCGTAAAATCCCCAAAAACCTCTGATGCTTCATAGAGTTGCAAGTAAATCCCATCTGATTCAATCATGAAATCTTCCCCATCCTGCCACCACGCAACACGGCCTTGAGCGTCTGTGCTACGCCAGCTCTTTAGGTAAAGCTCGGGAAAGAAGAGTAAAAAATCGTTGCTTTGGAAGTCGACGAAGCCAGATTCCGCATCGGTGTAAAGATATCCGTTAACACCACCAACAGAGGGCGCTCCCTCATACCCCTTAATTGCGACATCCTGAAGTTCGGCCTCTACGGAAAATACCCGAGAATCAGAAGGATGCGTGCTAATCCAAAGCTTGTTCAGTCGCCCATTAGGCTCTCCTACATCAATTCTCTGGGCCAAATCACCATCAACGATACCTAAAGAAGTCATAATATCGGCTGCGCAGGAAAGGTTTAGCGACTCGACAGCAATCTCTTCGCGCCCAGACACAGCCTCGTAACTGGCGCCCGGCACCGAACATTCATCGCCTTTCCAGAGATACTCAAGATTATATAAGTCGATGCGTTGACCGTGTTCATTACCGTGCCAACCCAAACTCACGGAACTATTCACTATCGGAGCGAGGGACTTTTCCTCAATGTTCCAGTTTAATTGGGCAACCTGAATATCCGCGAACACAGATTCTACGGTAAGGCCGCTCAGGCTAACCCAAGCTCGACCACTTGCATCAATCGCTTGAATAGAAATGCCATGCCATTGGTAGGCTTTGATATGCTCATCGAGAAAACCAGACGAACGCGCCTCTAAAAACAGTTCGCCAGATAACTTATCACTACGACCAAGCTCCGAACTGTTATAAATAAAGCGCGCCAGAGGCTGCAGCCCACCGGGTCTAATAACATTACCTTGCGCAAAAATTCGCCCGCTGACATAACTCAGACTGGCCGATGGCAAACGCCAAACACGATCGCTACGGTCAGGCGAGGAGGTGCGAACAAATGCGTCCACCAACTTAAGGTTCGCACCGTCTAGAATCTGCTCTACTCCAAAGTCGTAAGCATCAGCGGAACTCTCAGAACTCGCGGGAAGCTTGAGCTGCGAAAGGTCTTTTCCCGCCAAGAACCAGACACCTTGAGTATCTTGCTCCAAGTTAAGGTTGGCTGTATCCAGTCGTATTGAGTAAATGCGGGGGGCACGTGCAAGAATCGAGTTAAGAAAAGCAAACTTAATCTGAGCGACTTTTATATGCGCATTAGATGCACCATTAATGCTTATTCCTCGGGCTTCGAGGATAGGATCAAAGCCGCTCCATTTGACCTCAATCTGTTGAATCTCAACAGAAATCTGTAATTCTTCGCTTAAATAATCTTGAAGAGTGACTCGGTATTCCGGTGTCATCGAAAGGATTGCCCTGCCTGCGACAACGTAGATGAGAACCGCTATTAACAGGACATAGGCAACAAGCTTCGCTTTGAATTTGAGTAGTCTATAGGTTCGTTTCAAAGCAAGGAGCCTTTCTACAAGCGAAAAAATTCAAGCATCAGAGGAGTACGACGTCGTACTGCCCCTGATTGTACATCAATTCCACCTGAAACTTTATTTGCTTGTCTATGAAAGTTTCGAGATCAGCGACGTTATCAGACTCTTCATCGAGAAGCCGATCAATAACACTTTGAGATGCCATAACCAGATACGCGGACGCATCATACGCCCGGCTAACCCGAAGAATTTCACGCATTATTTCATAACAAACCGTCTCAGCAGTTTTCAGGAATCCCGTCCCCTCACATACTGAACATGGCTCACACAGAGTCTGCCCCAAACTCTCCGTGGTTCGCTTACGCGTCATCTCCACCAATCCAAGCTCAGACACACAACTGATTGTCGTTCGTGCATGGTCGCGCTCAAGCATCTTTTCCAGCATTCTTAATACTTGGCGCTGATGCTCTTCGTCATCCATATCAATAAAATCGAGAATGATGATTCCGCCAAGATTGCGAAGCCGAAGTTGACGACCGATTGTTCTGGCCGCTTCAAGATTGGTTTTAAAGATTGTCTCTTCTAGGTTGCGATGCCCGACAAATCCACCCGTATTTACATCGATGGTTGTCATGGCTTCGGTTTGATCAATGATCAGATAACCACCGGACTTCAGCTGTACCTTTCGACTCAGCGCTTTCTGGATTTCGTCTTCAATACCATAAAGATCAAAAATCGGACGCTCTCCGGGGTAATACTCAAGGCGAGAACTCACATCAATCAGAAAATTCTCAGAAAACTCCTTTACCTTGGCAAAGCTCTCTTTGGAGTCGATACGAATTTTCTCGGTTTGAGGTTTGACCAAATCACGGATAGCGCGCACATGAAGCGGCAACTCTTGATAGATCACCTCCCCCATTTTACTATTTTTGATACGCTGCTCTAGCTTGGTCCACAAACGCATTAGAAACTGAACATCCGCCTCAAACTCGTCTTCGCCCGCACTCTCAGCCGCAGTTCGAATAATAAAGCCCGACCCTGCACTGTGCTTAGCGTGTTCTTCGACAGCATCTCCAGCGTTATCGGAGCTTGTCTTGGCCCTATCTGTAAAAAACTGCTCACGCTGAGTACATTCGGTCACGAGGTTACGAAGACGTTCTCTCTCTGCCTCATCCTCAATACGTTGCGAAATGCCGATATGATGCACCGAAGGCATGTAGACGAGATAACGGCTTGCAACCGAAAGCTGCGTTGTTAGTCGAGCGCCTTTGGTTCCAATTGGGTCTTTGATCACCTGAACGACAAGGGACTGCCCCTCGCGGAGCAACAACGCAATGTCCTGTTGTTGGTCGCCATTATCGGTAGCACCAACGATGTCTGAAACATGGATAAATGCAGCGCGCTCGAGACCAATCTCAACGAAGGCGGCTTCCATTCCTGGCAGCACGCGCACTACCTTGCCCTTGTAGATGTTACCGACAATCCCCAAACAGCTTGAACGCTCAATATAGACTTCTTGCAACATGCCGTTCTCTACGACCGCTACTCTCGTTTCGACAGGCGTTACATTTATCAGTAGTTCTTCGCTCAAAACATCTATTCCTTTTACTGCTCTGAATTATAAAGCCGATGCTACCCCGGCAGACTTTAATGCACTATGCACTTCCATTAGAGGCAGACCAACAACATTGCTATAGCTTCCTTCAATCCGCTCAACGAAAACTGCGCCTAAGCCCTGAATACCATACCCCCCAGCCTTATCCGCAGGCTCTTCAGTATCCCAATACGCCGCGAGCTCTTGCGCACTCAACTCTTTAAAGTGCACGTCGGTTTTGACTACGTCGAGATTTAACCTAGTGACCACGCCGTCACTCAACTCACCGAGTGCAAAGCTGCTTAAAACCGTATGAGAGCTACCCGACATCAAACCCATCATTCGCTGAAAATCAGGAAAGTCGACAGGCTTCGTAAGGATTTCACTACCCTTGATACATATTGTATCCCCAGCGAGCACGATTAGCCTTGCGTTACTCAGTGCCAAACCAGCAATTTCAGTCCGTCCCTTCAACTGATCCATCGCTGCGTCGAGTTTTTCTCGAGCCATGCGCTTTGCATATTCAACTGGCTGTTCATGCAAAGCCACACTTTCATCAATATCAACCGGTAGACGATGGGGCTGATAACCAAGCTGACTAAGCAAATCGAACCGTCTCGGTGATGCAGAAGCGAGTACTAGAACCGTGTTCATCGCGTCATATCCTCAATGCCATACTAGTTCGATCGTAAATCACAACCAGGATCGGCCAGAAGAAACCACTCACCATTGCTTGAACGATTAGTTGCCCTGGATCTTGTCCGCGACTTAAGAGAGAAGTAAAGGAGTTGGAAATTAGCAAGTGGATAAGCACGATAACAAACGCAACGAGAGACTGCTGAAGCAAAGGATAAAGCTTAAAACGTTTATGCATACCAACAGCGAGGTAGGCAACGATGCTCAGTGCCAACGCGTTTACGCCAAGATACACACCGCTAACAACATCTAGCAGCAATCCGATCAAAAAGCCGATTGCGATTCCAACGGAACCAGGAGAGCGCAGCGTCCAAAAGAAAACAGTGAGCACTAGCCATTCAGGCCGCAGTGTCGCCATCATTGTTGGGAGATGAATCAATTCCAACACTAACGAGATAATAAACGTGACCGTGATGGCAAAAATACTTGGCTGATAAATCATTGTTCCGCGCCTTCTGACTTGGTCTGGTCAACGATTGAATCACCCATCGAGGCCTTGAGCCCCTCATCTTTCTGCGGAAAAACAAGAAGCAAAAGGCGGCTTCGATTTAGGTTTGCCTGCGGTTCAATCTTCACCGTTGCAAATGATGCGCTTGGATTGTGTTGGACTTCGGTGACGGTTGCGACAGGATAGCCTGATGGAAAGCGGCCACCAAGACCGGAGCTTACTAACAAATCACCTACCTGAATATCCGCCGTATCCGGCACATTCACCAGCGTCATTTCCGACAAATTACCCAAGCCATAAGCGATGGCTCTAACACCGTTTCGGTTAACCTGCACCGGCACGGCGTGACGATCATCTGAGATTAATAAAACACGACTTTGGAAGTCGCTTACGTCAATGACCTGCCCCATCAAACCATATTCGTCGAGCACTGCTTGGCCGGCATAAACGCCATCCTGCAAACCCTTATTGATCATTATATAGTGTCGACTTGGGTCCGGACTTACGCTAACCAACTCGGTGATCACGACGCCATCATCCAATACCCGAGAAGCCTTAAGCAGCTCGCGCAAGCGATTCAGTTCCGCCGTTGTACTTGCCAGTTTTTGGGATTTGCGCTCAAGAACAAGCACTTTTGACTTCAAAGATTCGAGCTCATCTTCAAGCTCATTGCGGGAAGTGAAGAGAAAGCCAACTCCATTGACGAACTGAGTTGGGATATCACTCATCCACTGAAAGGGAGTAAGCAAGGTGCTTACTCCTCGACGAACCGGATCCAGTTGATCATATCGAACGTCGACTACCATAAGGGCAACGCTCAGAAAAACTGCAAGTATTAGCCGGTAGCCCAAATAAGGGCCTTGTACGAAAATAGTGCTAATCGCTCAGACCCTCGCTTGACTAAATTAGGCAACTTTGAATTGTCAACGCGTTATCCGTAACGCCTCAACAAGATAAAAGTTATTCCACCGCGAAGATGCCATCTGCACCTTTATCAATCAGCTCGAGCGCCTTGCCTCCACCGCGTGCAACACAAGTCAGCGGGTCCTCCGCGACAATAACGGGCAAACCAGTTTCTTCGCTGATCAAGCGATCCAGTCCGCGAAGCAATGAGCCACCACCAGTCAAAACAATGCCACGCTCGGCAATATCTGACGCCAACTCAGGCGGAGATTGCTCTAAAGCACCTTTCACAGCCTGCACGATTGCAGCGAGCGACTCTTGCAGTGCCTCTAGAATTTCCTCACTATTCAATTCGAAGCCTCGTGGAACACCCTCAGCAAGGTTTCGACCACGCACGTCGATAGCACGCACTTCCAACCCTTCGTAAGCACAGCCTATTTCCTGTTTAATGCGCTCTGCTGTCGCGTCGCCAATAAGGCTACCGTAATTACGACGAACGTAAGTCACGATATTTTCATCAAAACGGTCACCGCCGATTTTCACAGAGTCTGCATAAACAATCCCGTTTAGGGAGATGATCGCAATCTCGGTCGTACCGCCACCGATATCCACAACCATCGAACCGCTTGCCTCTTCAACAGGCAAGCCCGCGCCAATCGCTGCGGCCATAGGCTCCTCAATCAAGAATACCTCTCGCGCACCAGCACCAAGGGCCGATTCACGAATCGCCTTCTGTTCTACCTTGGTGGAACGGCTAGGAACACAGATCAATACCCGAGGACTTGGCGTGATAAAACTATTCTCGTGCACCTTATGGATGAAGTGCTGAAGCATCTTCTCTGTTACCACAAAATCCGCGATCACACCGTCCTTCAGAGGACGAATAGCTGTAATGTTGCCTGGCGTCCGACCAAGCATACGCTTGGCTTCCGCACCGACTGCTGCAACGCTTTTTTGAGCACCGGAGTTGCGAATCGCAACAACTGAAGGCTCATCGAGAACAATTCCGCGCTCGCGCACGTAAATAAGAGTATTCGCTGTTCCCAAGTCGATCGAAAGATCGCTTGAAAACATGCCGCGTAATTTCTTGAACATGGAAGGAAATCAACCTGAAGATTTATGAATATAATTATCAGGTAACTTTAACAATGGCGCAGGGTTTGGGCAAGAAACATTCTCAGTAAACGCGCTCACTTACATCAGTTTTTTAGGGCAATCCTCAAACTGCGCCGCAATAGAGTTCAATTTTCAACCAACTCTTTGAGAAAGGCTCAAACCAGTTAGCAATTCTCGGCGAATCGCCGCCGAAAATACCCACACAAATCTGCTTTTTGTTATGATGACGCCGCCTATAACGCTCTACTAAAGAAAAACTTGATCTCGCGCTACAACAACTTGCACGCCGAGACACGAACATTAAGGTTTATACCATGTCGATTACTCCCAATGACATCCAAAAAATCGCCCTGCTCTCGAGACTCAAAGTTGAAGACGAGAAAGTTGAAAAACTCAGTGGCGACGTCAACAACATTTTGGGCTTGGTGGATCAACTTCAACAAGCAGACACCAATGGCGTTGCACCGATGGCACACCCGTTAGATGCAGTACAAACCTTACGCACGGATCAAGTGACCGAAACAAATCAACGCGAAAAGTATCAAAGCGTCGCTCCGGCGACCGAAGACGGACTATTCCTCGTTCCCAAAGTGATTGAGTGAGCATCAACACATCACACTCCTCCATTGCCAGAACGAATAAAGAGTTAGCAACTATGTTTGAAAAATCGATAAAGGAGCTCGCGCAAGGACTCCGCAACAATGAATTCACTAGTGTCGAGCTTACCCAAGCTTACCTAGATCGTATT
The DNA here is from genome assembly GCF_001635105.1 of Oleiphilus sp. HI0079. NCBI lineage: Bacteria > Pseudomonadati > Pseudomonadota > Gammaproteobacteria > Oceanospirillales > Oleiphilaceae > Oleiphilus > Oleiphilus sp. HI0079. Next base: position 14,595 of record NZ_LWFT01000750.1, on the reverse strand, counting down.
GAAAAGCTTGACGGTAAAATTAATAGCTATATCACCGTCGCAAAAGAGCAAGCGCTGGCCGATGCGGCAGAAGCCGATAAGAAGATCGCCAGTGGTGACCAGAACATCTGGACCGGCATTCCTTTCGCCCATAAAGATATTTTCTGCACCGACGGCACATTGACCACATGCGGGTCAAAAATGCTGCATAATTTTGTCCCCCCTTACAATGCGACCGTCGCTCAGAAACTGATCGATGCTGGCGCCATCTGTCTCGGCAAGACCAACATGGACGAGTTCGCGATGGGGTCGACCAACGAGAGCAGCTTCTACGGAAAGGTTCTCAACCCATGGAGCGATACAAAAGAGCTCGTCCCCGGAGGCTCTTCAGGCGGCTCTGCTGCTGCCGTCGCCGCTCGACTTGCTCCGGTTGCAACAGGCACAGACACCGGGGGATCGATCCGTCAGCCAGCAGCATTCTGCGGCCTGACAGGCTTAAAGCCGACCTACGGCAGAGTCTCGCGATATGGAATGATCGCCTTCGCCTCAAGCCTTGATCAAGGCGGACCTATGGCAAAAAGCGCTGAAGACTGCGCAGCCTTGTTACAAATTATGGCCGGACACGACGCGAAAGACTCAACCAGCATCGACCAGGACGTCCCTAACTATCTCGACGAGCTGACAGGCAATATTACCGGCCTAAAAATTGGCCTACCGAAAGAATACTTTAATGAGCATTTAAGCGACGATATCAACCAAGTTCTGCAAGAAGCCATCAAAGTTCTAAAAGAAAAAGGTGTTGAATTTAAAGAGATCAGCTTGCCAAACAGCAAACTTGGCGTGCCCGCTTATTACGTCATCGCACCGGCCGAGGCATCAGCAAATCTAAGTCGATTTGACGGCGTCCGTTATGGCTATCGCTGTGAAGATCCTAAGGATCTCATGGATATGTACCTCCGCAGTCGTTCAGAAGGTTTTGGTGAAGAAGTAAAGCGCCGCATCCTGGTCGGCACCTACGCACTTTCGGCAGGCTACTACGATGCTTACTATAACAAGGCAATGCAGGTACGCCGCCTAATCAAGAATGATTTTGAAAACGCATTCAAAGAGGTCGACTTCATCCTCGGGCCAACAACGCCATCCCCTGCCTTTGGATTTGACGAGAAAGGAGATGACCCCGTGCAAATGTATCTCGAAGATGTTTATACCATCACGGCAAATCTTGCAGGCATTCCTGCAATGTCATTACCTGTCGCTCCGGTTAACGGCTTGCCTTGCGGCCTTCAGTTGCTTGGTAATTACTTCGACGAAGCGCGCATGCTTAACCTTGCTTATGCATTCCAACAGGAAACGGAATGGCACAAGCTTCGTCCTGAAAACTCACTGACCGAGCTAAGCGCGTAACAAGCCAAGGAGACTACTATGCAATGGGAAACCGTCATCGGGCTTGAAGTACACGTTCAGCTCGCAACCAAATCAAAAATCTTTTCAGGCTCATCCACCGCATTTGGTGCCGAGCCAAACACACAGGCTAGCGCCGTAGATCTAGCCCTGCCTGGTACACTTCCTGTGCCGAATGAACAGGCCTTTCGATACGCCACCATGTTTGGCCTAGCGATTGATGCCGAGATATGCAAAAGAAGCGTTTTCGAGCGCAAAAACTATTTTTATCCTGATCTACCAAAGGGCTACCAGACAACGCAACTAGACGCGCCAATAGTGGGCCCAGGCGTGGTTGAGATTACATTAAAAGACGGCACGAAGAAGAATATCCGTATCCATCACGCACACCTTGAAGAAGATGCAGGCAAGTCACTACATGAAGACTATCATGGCATGTCGGGCATAGACCTTAATCGGGCCGGGACTCCGCTAATCGAGATTGTCAGCGAACCGGATATGCGCAATGCCGAAGAAGCAGTAGCACTTGCAAAGGCGCTGCACAGTATCGTCACATCACTCGGAATTTGCGATGGCGAAATGTCACAAGGCTCCATGCGCTTCGACGTCAACATCTCTGTTCGCCCCAAAGGCCAAGAAGAACTTGGCACCCGCACAGAAACCAAGAACCTCAATTCTTTCCGTTTTATGGAGCAAGCCATTGCGCTTGAAGTAGAGCGGCAAATTGACGTCTTGGAAGATGGCGGTGAAATCGTTCAGGAAACGCGACTTTATGATGGAGATAAGCACGTTGCGCGATCCATGCGAAGCAAGGAAGAAGCAAATGATTACCGCTACTTCCCTTGCCCTGACTTATTGCCTGTTGTACTCACTGATGACTATATCGAGGAAGTTCGCACGCAAATGCCAGAACTCCCAGCCGCGCGCAAAGAACGCTTTATGTCTGATTTCGGTCTAAATGAATACGATGCCGGCATGCTCTCCTCCGATGCTAACCTTGCGGCTGTGTTTGAGACTAGCGCCAAAATCTCTGGCGATGCCAAGTTGTCTGCAAATTGGGTAATGGGTGAATTTAGCGCCAGACTCAACGCAGAAGAGCTTAGCGCTGCACAAACACCGCTTACGGGAGAAGCCCTAGGGCAGTTAGTTTTGCGCATAAAAGACAATACAGTGTCGTCTTCTGGAGCGAAGAAAGTCTTTGAGAAGCTTTGGACTAAAGAAGCGACAGATGTCGATCAGATCATAGACGCCGAAGGACTCAAACAAGTGTCGGATACCGGCGCACTCGAAGCAATGGTGGATGAAGTACTTGCAGGTATGACAGATCAAATTGAGCAATACAAAGCGGCGGATGACAAAAAGCGCAAAAAGCTCATGGGTGGCTTTATGGGACCACTAATGAAAGCATCCAAAGGGCAAGGTAATCCAAAACTCTTCAACGAGATCCTTCAAAAGAAACTAAACAGTTAGCTTTGGATCCCCATCCACTCTGCATTTGGGTTTACGCCCCCTTATGCAGAGTGGCTAATCTCGCTTGCCCCCTCTTTAGCTAAAACCCCGAACAATGCACACCAAATTATCGAACGGCACTGCAATAAAAATATACAAAGTTTTGTTCGACTTTCACTCAATAAGTCTATAAAGTTCGCCGCAGCTAGTAAGAAACACCGTGTATTTACATCCTACATTTCGTTGTCTATTCGTATTCTCCGTCCTGCAGTTGTTACGCCCAGTTTGTTTTTTTTCCAGCACATTTGCCCATACAGGCGTTTTAATTGATTTTTACAGGTATATAGATATGTCTAACACAGTTACTGGTACAGTTAAGTGGTTCAACGAAACTAAAGGTTTTGGTTTCATCGCTCAAGAAAATGGCCCAGACGTTTTTGCACACTTCCGTGCGATCACTGGTTCAGGTTTCAAAACGTTGACTGAAGGTCAAACGGTTGAGTTTGAAGTAACTCAAGGCCAGAAAGGTCCACAAGCTGAGAACATCGTAGTACGTTAATTTAACGTTCTATGTTCAGTTTAGAAAAAGGCGAACTTTATGTTCGCCTTTTTTGTGCCCTGCCTTTCCGCATGATATTACTAATAGAAAGAAAACTGCTATAACTTAGTCGTTCTCCTTTCAAGAGCGGCAGCATGACTCAATCACCTCCCATATTCGACAGCCACTTACACATAATTGACCCTCGCTTTCCACTTTTTGAGAATCAAGGCTATATACCCGCCCCATTTAGCGTTGAGAACTACCTTCACGCCACATCGAATTATGAACTTCTTGGGGGCACGGTAGTATCTGGCTCATTCCAAAAACAAGACCAAAGCTATTTACTGGATGCACTCGAGAAACTCGGCAAGCGCTTTGTGGGCGTGACGCAATTACTCCACACTTGCTCCGATGAAGATGTTGCTCTTCTTAACGAAGCCGGGGTAAGAGCCGTTAGATTCAACCTCAAACGAGGAGGCTCGGAAGGAATAAAACAGTTAAAGAACTTCGCTCTAAGACTGCATGATCTTGCCGAATGGCACGTAGAACTGTACGTCGATTCGACGGAATTGGAAGGACTCAGCCCTACTCTCCTTTCTCTCCCCAAAGTAAGCATTGACCATCTTGGCTTGAGCAAAGTGGGGATTAAATCCCTACTTAAATGTGCAGAAAAAGGCGTATATATCAAAGCCACAGGCTTCGGCCGCATTGACTTTAAGCCCGCTTCCGTCATTCAAGACCTGTACAAAGCCAACCCTCATTGCTTGATGTTCGGAACGGACTTACCATCAACACGAGCTCCACGAGCATTTCAACACAACGACATTCAGCTAATTGTCGACAACCTAGATGCAGAGGCCGCTGAACGCGTGCTTTGGAAGAATGCTCTCACACTTTATAAACCTGCGATCTAATCAACAACACCTAAAAACAGCACAGAATATGGAGTACCTCCAGACTCTGTAATGACAACGTTTAGGTGAACGAAGCGCCAAAGTAAACAGACATTTGTTTAAAACGTGACACCAAGCTGCGTACCAACACCCACATTGTTAGCATCCGAGTCACTAAGTGCTGCAAGCTCAAAGGTGACACCTACTACTTGCACACCAAAACCAGCAGTAAACAAAGCCCCCTCACTCTCAGCGATGTTGTATCTCATGCCTCCGCGAACCTGAAACACCTCAAACAGATCATACTCCGCACCTACACCCCAGTATTGAGTATCACCCTCTCCAAAAAACTCTTCCGTTTTTGTCAGTTGCAGATCGGTGGCTACTTCATATGAGTCCCCCCGATACGACACCCCTGCGGTCACCGTAGGTTTGATTTTAATTTGAATACCCTCAGGAATTGGAGTGTTAGATGGCAGGTTGACCCGATCAAAGTCGGGCTTGGTGGTTATTTCCATTGGCAACAAATTGATGACTGAAAGACCAACCAGCACACGCTCACGCGCATCAACGAAAGAGGCAACACCTAAATCGAGATTGAATTTTGACTCACTTACTTTGGTATCACTCAGGTCGTCACCTTCAAAATTACCGGTACTCGTTATGTAGTCGTAGGCGCGCAAATCAACAATTTTTGGCGACAAGCCCAACGCATAATCATGTCCATCTAAGCGAAAGTTACGAGACATCGCGACACCAACTTCTGAATAGGCCGACCCAACTGCACGCACCGTAGACTCCAATTGATCCGCGTCGTTCGTCAAATCATAGAAGTTGTAGACGTCATTAATGCTACTAACGGTTGTCGTTCTCAAAAGATCTTCGAGATCCGTCAAAGTCTGCCCATCTTTATAACTAATCTGGCCAGCCACTCTTGCAGAGCCAGAGACAAAAAGTCCTGCACCAAAACTCTGACTTGGCAGCATTGCAGAAAACCCTAAACCCATATCAACCCGCGCTTGATCCTGATCAATGCTCGCTAGCTTATTGTTTAGTGCTTGCGTCTTATCGGCTAAGTCCGCCTGTGCCGCTGCCTGTCCTGCGCCACCAATATTCGCTTCGAGAGTATCGATTGCGGTCTCAAACGGCGTAATGAAATCATCCTCAAAATCATCAACAACATCGCGTAACTCATCTTCGTCGTTCGCGATAACATTCACCGATGGTAAAACCATGCCAAACCCATTACGTTTTTCAGGCTGTTTTACAGCAAGCAGCGCTGGGTTAAAGAATCCTGAGGCAGCCGGCCGCGCGGCGGTCACTCCAACTCCGCCCATCGCAAGGGAGCGCGCATCTGAAAATGTTGGTGCTCCGGCAAAGGCCGGCGCCGATGAAACAGCCGAAAAGGCAAGTGCGATTGGTAGAACCTTACGTCCCATACTTACTCCGTTCATTCGATGTATTTATTATTCGATGTATTTATTGTTAGTAGGCTCGGCGACCGGGAAGGCACACATCCATAAAACGTATCGTAACAGATACTCACTCGCAGAATTTACGTGGATATTAAATCCCTCAAGGTTTTCTCAGAATACTGCGTCTCAATAAATTGATTCAGATCTTTAGCTATCGTACGTACACCCTCAGGAATATCGGCCAAGTGGCGCGAGTGCTTTTGTCGAGCCAAACTCAAAATATCGGCGACGCTGATAAGATCACTAGACCGCGCGAGTACAAAACAGTCGCCGTCTTTTCCAGCATCGATGATCAGCTTCCCCTTAAGCAAGGTCTCAACCACTTCCCTTACTAAAACGCCCGGCACTCCACGAATCGATTCCAATGCGTCTTGCTTTATAGGAGAGCTTCTTCGCTCTTGCGCATCTGCCACATCAATCATGACACGCAACGCTAACTGCTCTATTTCAACTGGAGAACCTTTCACATTCAGAACGCGCGTTATGTAGTTATCGTTCTGAAGATAAAAGGCAATGCTTGAACCAAGCAGCAATATTAGCCAACTCGCGTAAAGCCATAATAGCGCAACAATACCTACCGCAAAGCCGGAATAAATCACATCATAACGCGCCGAACTTACAACAAACGCAGTAAACGCCTGCCCGGCAATCTGCCAAATAATGCCTGCGACGATCGCACCAACAAACGCATTCGATGCCCTTACTCTAGTGTTAGGCACCAACACATAGAAAAAAGCAAAGGCCGTAATCAAGACAATACTTGGCATTAAATCTGTCGCAATTGTGAAGAAAACACCAAAAGGCTCAACAAGCGACAACTGCTTAATTAGAGCGCTTTCAAACAAACCACTGGTGAGCGATATTGCGGCCACCACCAGAATCGGTCCGACAAAAATCATGCTTAAATAGTTACTAAGCCTACGACTAATTGAGCGCGTATTTGCGACAAACCAAATTCGATTAAACGCAAACTCGATTTTCTGTACCAGAGATAGCACGGTGTAGAGCAACAACAACAAGCCAACAGCCCCTAGCACACCAACCTTTACATTATCTACGAACTGCATAATCGCCTGATGAATCTCCTGCCCTTTTTCTCCCATGGGCAACAAAAAGTGCTCAATCATCGGCAAAAATCTGTTTTGCACATTGAAATAACGTAGCAAAGAAAAGCTCAGTGCAAGCAGGGGAACAATCGACAGAATGCTGGTAAACACTAGGCTCATCGCGTGTAACGTGAGGCTACCCTGAGTAAGATCCCGCACAATCGCGTAACTAATACGCGAGACCCGATGTGCAACCCTCTCTAAGCCGCTCTGATTTTCGCGGCACGGCTGCATTAACCATTCGAAAAGTTCTTTTTGTTTTAACTGAATCCGGTCGAACACAGCAATCAATCTCCTTTGATCTTTAAGTGAGTATAGTTGAACAAAGGTTTATACTGCACGCGTGTTTACACTATAGATATCTCGACCAAGGTATACATGTTTCGTTTTTTCGAAAAACTCGTTAATCCATTTCCACCAGAGCCTCCAGAAACAGCCCCATCAACGCTGGCGGCATTTTGTATCCACTATACGCGAGGCGTTATTCCACATCTTCTCGTCATGGCGGGACTGACCGCATGTATCGCGGTGATGGAAGTCAGCTTATTTCGTTTTCTGGGCGAGTTAGTGGATCTTCTAACCGCAAATACGCCTGAAACTCTCTGGCAGAATCACTCGAACACCCTGATAAGTTACGCGTTAATTGTGCTTGTGATTCTTCCGTTTGCCGTTCTGCTGCACTCAAGCATCATTCATCAAGCCTTGTTAGGGAACTATCCGATGCGGATACGCTGGAATAGCCATCGCTACCTACTAGGCCAGAGCCTTAGCTTTTTTCAGGATGAATTTGCAGGCCGCATCGCGACAAAAGTAATGCAAACGGCTTTATCAGTGCGTGAAGCCGTGATGAAGCTACTCGACGTTTTGCTTTACGTCTCGGTTTATTTTATCGGCATGGTCAGTGTATTGGGGCTTTCAGATCCAACCCTTTGCATACCGCTCATCCTTTGGTTCCTGGGGTATCTCGGGGCGCTGCGAGCGTTCATACCTCAACTAAGAGAGATTTCAACACAACAAGCCGATGCGCGCTCAGCGATGACAGGCAGTGTGGTTGATACCTATACGAACATCTCGACTGTAAAGCTGTTCAGCCATGCTCAGCGAGAAGCAGACTATGCAAAGAGCGCAATGGATGATTTCCTGCAAACGGTTCACCCTCAAATGCGCCTGGTCACCAAGCTCAATGTAAGTGTCTGGTTTCTGAACTCGCTGCTGCTATTCTCGATTTCAACCTTATCGATATATCTTTGGTCCAATGATGCTGTTAGCACTGGGGCAATTGCGGTGGCAATCGGCCTAGCGCTTCGGTTGAACGGAATGTCGCAATGGATCATGTGGGAGGTATCAAACCTATTTGAAAATATTGGATCAGTTCAGGATGGCATGAACACCATTGCTCAACCCAAAGTCATTCAAGATAAAAAGCACTCCAAACCACTCGACATAAGACACGGCGCCATCGAATTTAACCATGTTGATTTCGAATACACGCTAGGAGAACAGGTTCTCAAAGATCTATCGCTAAACATTAAAGCAGGCGAGAAGATCGGTTTAGTTGGTCGTTCCGGTGCTGGAAAATCCACACTGGTCAACTTACTTCTGCGCTTCCATGATCTAAACCGAGGAAGCATCCGCATAGATGGGCAGGACGTTAACCAAGTCAAACAGGAAAGCTTGCGAGCACAAATAGGCGTGGTAACGCAGGACACCTCCCTACTCCATCGATCCGTGTTCGAAAATATCACCTATGGTCGCCCTGACGCCACGATTGAAGAAGTGATTGAAGCCGCTAAAAAAGCGGAAGCGCATACGTTTATTCAGGGGCTCAGTGATGCCAAGGGACGCACAGGCTATGAAGCTCACGTTGGCGAGCGTGGCGTTAAGCTCAGCGGTGGACAGAGGCAACGAATCGCAATTGCGAGAGTGTTACTGAAGGACGCTCCTATTCTCGTGCTAGACGAAGCAACCTCCGCACTCGACTCGGAAGTCGAGGCCGCCATTCAAGAGAGCCTGTATAACCTGATGGAAGGCAAGACAGTCATTGCTATTGCGCATCGTCTCTCGACCATCGCAGCAATGGATAGGCTAATTGTGATTGATGAGGGCCGTATTATCGAACAAGGCTCTCATCGACAACTTGTTGAGCATCAAGGTATCTACGCGCAGTTATGGCAGCGTCAGTCCGGTGGCTTTATTGGCGAATAAGGTTGTTAACGTTCTCCGTGCAACGTCGCAATAATATTGCGACGTCCACCTTGAATTCGATGTTCCCCTAAGTAAATTCCTTGCCAAGTACCCAAATTGAGCCGCCCATCATAAACGGGAATAGCAAGTGCGCTGCCGATCAGAACAGATTTGATGTGCGCTGGCATATCATCAACCCCTTCATAATCGTGCTCGTAATCCATATCTCCAGCGCCAACATCAGGTACGCGTTTTAAGAAAAACCGCTCCATGTCACGTCTAACACTAGGGTCCGCATTCTCGTTTATGCACAATGAAGCGGATGAATGCTGAATGAACAAATGGAGCAGCCCAACACGAACCTCACCGAGCTCAACAAGCTCTCGAAGAATTTCCTCTGTCACCAAATGAAAGCCGCGCTTTTTTTCCTTGAGGGAAACCGTCTTCTGTAACCACATAGATCCATCCAATATGTTGACAGTGCAGGCTTTAAGATACGAAGAATGGTTCACTGATGCAAAATGAAAAAGGCCTCACAAGGAGACCTTTCAATGATATTCCGCTTTACTTGTTAGCTTTCAACGAAAGCCCGCTCAATGACATAGTGTCCGAGATTGCCTTGTTTCGCCTCTTCGAAACCCATGCCATCAAGAATCTCACAGGTTTCTTTTAGCATGCTTGGGCTACCACAAATCATAAAACGATCATGTTCTGTGCTCAGCTCTGGTAAACCAATATCAGTGGTCAGCTTGCCATTTCGCATTGCGTCCGTAATTCTCCCCTGTGTCTTGAAGTCATCCCGAGTGACTGTCGGGTAATAGATCAGTTTCTCGCGGACCTCTTCTCCAAAGAACTCGTTGTTTGGCAGCTCATTCAAGATTTCTTGCTGATAAGCAAGCTCTGAAACATAGCGCGTGCCATGCGTAAGAATGACTTTGTCATAGTTTTCATAAGTCTCCGGGTCCCGGATAATACTCATAAAAGGCGCCAAGCCGGTTCCGGTGCTAATCAAGTAAAGGTTTCGCCCTGGAAGTAGATTGTCGACGATTAATGTCCCCGTCGGTTTTTTACTGAGGAGTATTTGATCACCAGCCTGAATTTTCTGAAGTTTTGACGTCAAAGGACCATCTGCCACTTTTATGCTGAAGAACTCTAGCTCTTCCTCATAGTTCGCGCTTGCGATGCTATAGGCGCGCATCAGTGGACGCCCCTCATGCTCGAGCCCAATCATAATGAAGTGGCCATTTTTAAAGCGAAATGACGGGTCGCGACTCGTTTTAAAGCTGAAAAGCTTATCGTTCCAATGCGTTACGCTGGTAACAGTCTCAGTCATAAAACCGGCCATAAAGTTCTCCAAATAATTCAATCTAGTTTCTTAACAAGTTGCGTTGCATTCTAATTACGCATAATCTATCTGTAAATCAGGATATTCAAATACAACTATTCGGTTTTTCCGATATGCGATTTACACTTAAACAGTTAGAAGTATTTCTAGCCGTAGCACGCGAAGAAAACGTGAGCGCAGCCGCGGATCGACTTTCCATGTCGCAATCAGCCGTCAGCGAAGCGCTCAAGAATTTAGAGAGTCAATTTGATATTGTGCTCTTTGACCGACTAGGGCGATCTCTAAAGCTCAATGCTCTGGGACGCGCTATGCAGCAAGAAACAAGTAATCTCATAGAACGCGCTCAGGTTCTCGAGAGGTCTTTCAGCCAACATACTGCAGACGTTGGGTTGAATCTGGGTGCGACACTTAGCATCGGAAATTATCTAGCCGTTCGAATGATCTCGCAGTTCAAATCCTCACACCTGGACGCTAAGGTCAATTTAAAAGTCGCGAACACAACAGAGATTGCTGAACGCGTCTTAAGTTTCGAGTTAGATATTGGCCTAATTGAAGGGGAAATCAATCATAGCGAGTTAGTTGTAGAGCAATGGTTACCGGATGAACTCGTTGTTTTCTGCTCGCCATCTCATCCATATGCATCACTGAAAACAGTCTCCGACAAAAAACTCAAGGAGGCGCATTGGGTGCTTCGAGAAAGCGGTTCAGGTACACGTCAGGCATTTGATCACGCAATGCATGGCTTATTGAGCGACCTGCATATTGAACTAGAACTTGAGCATACTGAAGCGATCAAACGCGCTGTTGAGTACAACGTAGGTATAGGCTGTCTCTCAAGAATCACCCTCAATGATGCATTCAGCCGAGGAGCATTGATTCCGTTGTCGACGCCACACAGGAACTTCAAACGCTCCTTGTATTTGATTCACCATCGTGACAAATTCATCAACAATACAATGTCAGACTGGCTCTCACTGTGCAGGTCGAGCATGAACGAGTAAGCAACAGCACAGCTTAGACCTATAACGATGAAGATAAGCTCTTCAACTAACTGACCAAAACACTCCTATATAGAGGCTTTAATGTACGACAGTCTTGTATTCGCCGGCGGCGGCAATCGCTGCTTTTGGCAAGCGGGGTTCTGGGAGGAATTCACCAGAAACGTAGAAGTGCAACCTGCAAGCATCGCTTCAGTTAGTGCAGGTTCAGCGATATCTTGCGCCATCTTCGCGAATAGAATCAAAGAAACATTAGAAGCAACGATGGAAGTACAAAGCACTAATCTCAAGAACCGATACTGGTCGAGAGCGCTGCAAGGTAAAAATGTCCATCCACACTCAGACCTTTATCGCCAAATCATTCATAAAGCGCTCGATGAGCAAAGTCTACAGACCCTTAAAGAAGGTCCGGCTAACAGAATACTCCTGGCAGAGATTCCCGGCTGGCTGGGAGCTCGATCTGCCGTGTTAGTTGGAATGCTCGCGTACCAACTCGAAAAGAAACTGCGGCATCCCGTTCACCCTTCCTGGGGGCGAAAAATCGGATTTCGCTCTCGCTTTGTTACCGCTAATAGCTGCAATACGGTGGATGAACTAGCCGACCTAATCCTTAGTTCGTCATGCACACCTCCCTTCACACCAATCATGCGGCACCAAGGCGATGTCGTTCTCGACGGAGGAATGGTCGATAATGTTCCGATACATGGCGTCGACACATCCAATAGCAAAACTTTGGTAATGCTATCGCGGCCATATGCATCCCTACCTAAAACCCCTAATGTTCATTACGTGGCTCCGAGTAAAAAACCACCAATAGAAAGTTGGGACTACACATCTCCAGACCGGGTTTTAGAAACATATCAGCAAGGTAAGTCGGACGCGAAGCTGCACTTAAGGGCAATGGCGCTATAAGGCCACACTTCGAGTGTGATCGCTATCCCAATCATTTCGGTTTGATTTCGTTTCAAAATGTAAGGTCGATATACTGTCGGGGTTAGGTCAACCAATTCCAAGGAAAGTTGTGTTCATGGGTTTTACTTTATTGAGAAAGGCCGCCACGCTCGCCCCCCTCTTCGCCACCATTGCTCTATCCAGCGCATGCAGTGAATCTCTGCAGGAGCAAAGCGAAGAAGCCGAGGTTAAAAGCATTAACATCTTCTTTTCTAAAGAAGATGAAGCAGGAGCCCCAACAGGTAAAGCTTACTCCTACAGCCCTGATAACGGGCGCGTCATCGAAATCGCCACGATCAACGACACAAAGGACTCAGTTGCTGTTCTAGATACTGACGAAGAGGCTCCAGGCTACGAATTCGCAGCCTTTGCTGATGGAAGAACCCTCAAGCTAATTGACTATTCAAAGACTGCGACGAGACGCATATACGAGCTCGAAACCTATGCCACCGATATATGCGGTGTTTATCCAGTCAAACGACCTGCCTACACCGTCTTTGATTCTGACAGCGACTACTACCTTAGCACCGTCGACGACACCGCGATAAACGTGGCGCTCAAAGTTGGCAGTACCTGTGATCGCACCACTGACACTTATCGTCAGATCAGTTTCAATATTCCGGGCTTTCCACTCATCGCCGATACACGCGCAGTTAGCACTTCCGATGTTTTCGGAGGGTACCTTTTTGAACCCCTTTTTCGTACTACCGATGATGACGGCAACCAAGTGGAAGGTAGAAGTATCTGGGTGAGCCACAATAGAGAAACGGAGTCCCTATCTGCACGCACCTACAATGGTCCAACGCTATTTGAAATACCTTTCAAATATAAATCGAGCAATAAACCTTCTAGCGCTCCCGAGACAAGCCCTCCCGTCATATTCCAGGCGAATGACAACAGGGTGCTGATTCAAAAGAACAACATTACCTACGACAACAGCCAAGTACTAACAGCCAGTACTATTGAGCTCTACGAATTAAGCTTAAGCCGACTTCAGCAACTACTCGGCTCTAGCGATATAGTTTCGCCAGACAATGTTATTGAAGCTTACTTTGCCATAGCGAGCGCTCAAATCGATTCAACGGAACAGGCTTCACCAGCCAAGCACACAATAAACGGCTCATACATTGTTCTAGAAGCAGACAATAATCTTTATCGGTATCGCTTCGACTCCAACGTAGTCGAAGAGATTTATACAGCCGAAACAGGCTTACAGGAATTGACATTCTCACTGCTCTCTTCTGGTGACGCGATCATTTCTAAAGCCTTCAATGGCTACGAGACCTTATACGTAGCGTCGATCGATGATGACGTTGGCGATATTGCTGTTATCAATAGTGCAGACGAGATCAGCTTTACGACCGCAAACGGACAGATCTTTATTAATGCACTAAGCCCCAGCAATATTCTAAATCAAGCATTTAGCTCGACGAGCTGGGTAGCTGCGGAGATTCAAATCAACCGAATAGTCAGAGCCGTCAATGACGCAATGCTCATATTCGTCGAACAATACGGACAGAAAGACGAGGTTCTCATTCTCTCCTCGTCAGAATCCGTAACGAATGACGCGCTCATTAGGCCACATTTATCCAAGTATGATGGCAGTTATCCTGATGGTATTTTCAACTTTGAAGAACTCGATGATGACGAGCGAGTCATCGCTAGGACCGAAGCAAGAATCGGTCAAATTGCTGGCAATGTCACCTCCGTTGCGAACAATGTAGAGGGCGCAAACTTCAGCCTAAATCGGTTCTTTGGAGGGTTTCAGGTCACTACAGAAAATGGCACTCAGGGTTACTTTTTCAAACCTAGCCAAACCGAAAGCGAAGAGAACAACCGCGAGCCGTCGCTTGCCTTGCTTAGAAACAAGAGCACAACTGAAGCCATCACGATCAATGCTCAGACCGTCACCGAGACACAAAGCAGCTTAAGCCTCGAACTATGACCAAAATTCGCATTGCCAACTCTCTGTTTGTTTTTGCTGCGCTCCTCGGCTGTGGTGATTCGGACCCTATAGATTCCACTATAACCCCAGAGTACGTCGAACCCATAGAAGCGTATTTGATCGACAATGACACCGTGACGGTGATCGAAGTAACAAACCCGTTTTTGCCATCACCAAGAACGGAAATCAGCACCGAAACGATTCTAGAAAACATAACAAGCCTAGCTGCGATTGATCGTGATCTCTCAGGTGATCGAGATGACGAACGCTTCCCTAATGATCGTGGGCTTACCTATGAATTTTTTGCTTACCTTAGTTCTGACGCCCC
>NZ_LWFT01000749.1:0-4394 GCF_001635105.1 Oleiphilus sp. HI0079 | reverse complement strand
CTGAATATGCTGAGCGTTGACGAATCTGGGTTTGATCGAATGGATCGTCGCCTCTTGCTTACCATGATAGAAAACTTCGGCGGAGGTCCGGTAGGGGTGGAAAGCCTGGCTGCTGCAATTGGTGAAGAGCGTGGGACAATTGAGGATGTTTTAGAGCCTTATCTTATTCAGCAAGGCTACATGACTCGCACGCCTCGGGGCAGAGTGACGACTGAAAAAGCATGGCTTCATTTCGGTCTGTCGATGCCTGTCGAAGGTGGGGCGACGTAGTGGGGCTATATCGATTTCCTCTGAGGGTTTATTTAGAAGATACCGATGCGGGTGGCATTGTGTTTTATGCAAATTACCTGAAGTTCTTCGAGCGAGCGCGGACAGAGTTTGTGCGCAGCTATGGATTTGAAATGAGGCGGTCACTTAATGACGGTATAAGTTTCGTTGTTGCCGAGCTCGCGATGAAATATCGGGCTTCTGCCTATTTGGATGATGAATTGGATGTTTGTGTTCAGTCTCTTGAGCTGCGAAACAGTTACTTTCGTGTTCATCAGTGGGTAGAGCGTCGCTCGGAGCCGGGTAAGCGCTTGGTCGAGGGCGAAGTGAAAGTTGCGTGTGTTGATCTTATGAGTGGCCGGCCTAGAAAAATGCCTGCCTCGCTTTCTGCTGCATTGCGGGCCGATTTAGAAAAGTAACAGGGGAAAAATCTTGCAAGAACAAATATCTGTTTGGGGTTTGATTGCTGACGCGAGCGTGCTCGTCCAGTTGGTCATGCTATTACTGTTGGCGGCTTCGGTTATTTCCTGGTATTTGATTTTTCAACGCAGTGCGTATTTCAAAGCAGCGAAAGCAGATCAGGCTGAGTTTGAGGAGCGCTTCTGGTCTGGGATGGATCTGGGCCGCTTATATCGAGAGTCTGAAAGTCATCCTGGCTTGGAGTATATATTTCGATCTGGCTTTAAAGAGTTTAATCGTTTACGGAAAAACGACATGGATGCCGATGCGATTATGGAAGGTACTCAGCGATCAATGCGTGTAGCTTTGTCGCGAGAGTCTGATCGGCTGGATGCCAGCCTGCCATTTCTGGCTACTGTTGGCTCAACAAGTCCTTATATTGGTTTGTTTGGGACAGTATGGGGCATTATGAATTCGTTCCTTGGTTTGGCGCAGGAGCAGCAAGCCACGCTCGCGACCGTGGCCCCAGGTATTTCAGAGGCACTCATCGCGACGGCAATGGGGCTGTTTGCGGCTATACCGGCGGTGGTTGCTTACAACCGTTTTTCCGCGAATGCGGATAGACTTTACAGCACTTATGAAACATTCGTTGAAGAGTTTTCAAGTATTCTTCACCGCAATGTCTATTCCACAGAAAAACCTGAATAAGGGTCTGATAGATGGCTAGGCAGAAGAAAAAGCCAATGTCCGACATCAACGTCGTACCTTATATTGACGTCATGCTCGTGTTGCTGATCATTTTTATGGTGACGGCACCGATGCTGACTCAGGGGATCAAAATAGATTTACCAAACGTGGAATCTGCTCCTGTCATTGTAGAGCAGAACCAAGAACCACTAATAATTACCGTTGACTTGAACGGCGCCTATTACATGGAGATGAGCTCTCTCTCGGATGCGCCTTTGTCTCAAGACCAATTGGTGGATAGTGTTACTGATTTGCTTTCGGTTAATCCAGCGCTTTCGGTGCTGATTCGTGGTGACAAAAATGTCGAATATGGCGTGGTTGTAGAACTGATGGCTGTGGTTCAGGCGGCCGGTGCCAAAGGTGTTGGCTTGATCACCGAGGACCCATGAGCAACAAACCATCAGGCTCAGAGCGATTTAACCAATGGTTGGGGATGGCCAAATATGTGAGGGAGGCCCTCACAAAAGGTCACAGGCGATACCTTGTAGCGAGTGTCGGCGTGCACTTGCTTGTCGTTATTGTTATGACTTGGTCTTGGAGCAGCACTGAAGCGGTCAAAACATACGTCATTCCTCAGAGCATTGAGGCGCGTGTGCTGACTGCCGAAGAGGTTGATCGACTGCCCTACAAGAAAAAGCAGCGATTAGAGCGCGAGGCCTTGGAAAAGAAGCGCCAAGATGATCTAAAAAAGAAGAAACAAGCGCAAAAAAAGAAAGATTTGGCGAAGAGAAAGGCAGAAGAGGAGCGCAAGCGTAAAGCTGCGGCTAAAAAAGAAGCCGAGCGCAAAAAGCTGGTAGCAGACAAAAAAAAGCAACAGCAACTTGAAAAGGATCGCGCCGAAAAGAAACGGCGCGAACAGCAAGCTAAAGAAAAGCTTGCCAGTGCTGAAAAAGAACGTCAGCAAAAAGCTAGACAGCAAGAGCAGGCGCAAAAAGAAGTTGAAAAGCTCAAGCAGCTTGCTGAGGCGAGGGAGCAGACGCTGCGAGAGCAGCGTTTGGCTGAGCGCTTGAAGGGCATAGAGGATCTGAAAGCCGCGGAGCGCACGGATGAGCCTGTGTTAGATGTTGATGAGAAGGCTCGTTATTTGTCGATTATTCGAAGTCGAATCGAGTCGCGCTGGCATAAACCGCCGAATAGCGGAGGTTCTAGCGTTTTGTTACGCATCGAGCTTTTTCCTTCAGGAGAGTTATCCAAGGTTTCGATTATTAACTCAAGCGGTAACTCTGCGCTTGATGAAAGTGCTGTGCGGGCTGTACGGGCAGTGAATAAATTTGAGGTTCCTACGGAGCCAGCTTTTTTCGAAAAGTACTTTCGTAGCTTCCAAATGAGCTTTAAACCGTCTGATTAAACGGAATATTATGTATTTAGTTAAGTTTCTTGTATTCGTGGCGCTCACTCTCTCGGCGAGTGTTCGTGCAGAGCTATTAATTGAGATTACCAAGGGGTCTGATGATGCGGTTCCTATATCGGTGGTTCCTTTTACCAATCGAACTAACCAGCCGTTATCTGCAGATGTGGCAAGGATTATCGATGCGAATTTGCTTCGTAGCGGTGATTTCGTAACCTTACCTACAAACAAAATGCTCAGCTTGCCAGATCAGTCGACGGACGTGCATTTTCGCGACTGGAAGATGCTCGGGCAAAGTTTTGTGTTGGTCGGTCAGATTAGCTCGGATGCCGCCGGGCGTCGGTTTCACGTTCAATATGAATTGATGGACGTTTACAATCAGAAGCGGATAGTTGGGGAATTGATTTCCGCCAGCGCAACCGGATTGCGTTCGCTAGCGCACCGTATATCCGACAAAGTCTACGAGGCGATTACCGGCGTTAAAGGAGCATTTTCGACTAAAATTGCTTACGTAACGCTGGATATCAAAAAAGGTGGAGTAAGTGAGTATCGGTTGCAGCTTGCTGACGCGGATGGTCAGCGCTCTAAGACTCTATACAAGGGGTCTGAACCGATTCTTTCTCCGTCTTGGTCGAACGATGCTAAGCAGCTTAGCTATGTTTCTTTTGAAACTGGGCGGCCTGCAATTTATATCCAAAATATAAAAACAGGAAAGCGGCGCCAGGTTACTGCGTTCAGAGGATTGAATAGCTCTCCCATGTGGTCTCCAGATGATAAGAAGCTGCTGATGACGCTCTCTAAAGACGGAAACGCTGAGCTTTACTCCTTCGATATTGCAACATCGAGCTTGGATCGTCTGACGAATCATTACGGGATAGATACGGAGGGTAGCTGGTCCCGGGATGGCCGAAAAATAGTGTTCACAAGTGATCGTTCTGGTACTCCCCAGATTTATGAAATGGATTTGATAGATCGCCGCCCCAAGAGACTGACTTTTACAGGTCGATACAACTCGCGGCCTAGATTTAGTCAAGACGGGGATAAGGTGTACTTCGTGCATCAGTCTTCTTCTAATTATCATATAGCTTCAATGAATGAAGACGGAAGTGATCAGTATATCCTGACGGATACTCCGCTTGATGAGTCACCCAGTGTTTCGCCAAATGGGAGGATGATCATTTATGCGACGAAACGAAATGGACAGGGTGTATTGGGGGTGGTTTCAGTTGATGGAGACTCTAAATATTTTCTTCCGTCAAGCTTTGGTCAGGTAAGAGAACCTGCATGGTCACCATTTCTAAACTAAAATTATAAATAGGTGTCTTGTGTGGCGCGGGATGCTTGAATTAGTATGAACTCAGTCCTCAAGCTATGTGCGCGTGATGTGTTTTAGAGCGCATGGCCGAACGAAAAAACCAAACGCTTGATAGAATGATTACAAAAGCGGCTACGAATTATCTTAGATCTGACAAAGGAAGAACAATGAAACTAGAAGCTTACAAACATGGCCTAGCCCTGATTTTAGCGACAACTGTATTGGTTGGTTGTGAAACAACAAGCACTGCTGATGAAGAGCCTTTAGAGCCAACAGCCGAGCAGACTGGAGAAGCTTCTGGTACGGGTGCAGGCACTG
>NZ_LWFT01000748.1:0-4413 GCF_001635105.1 Oleiphilus sp. HI0079 | reverse complement strand
CATTATTAGACGCTATTCCCGAGTAGTACTGGCGAGCACACTCCATGGCTATGAGGGAAGCGGTCGCGGCTTTGACCTGAAACTCCATAAAATACTCGAGCGCTGCAAGCAGCAGCCTAAGTTCTTGACGCTGGAAGAGCCGATTCGCTGGGCGAGCAGCTGTGCTCTGGAAAAAACCATCAATGACGCCTTTATTCTTAATGCGCCATTTGACAAATTGGAGCCATCTAAGGCCGATGATACGCCAACGACAACCTGGTTTCGGCCAACGGATTTACATAACAAAGAACAAGAGATTCGCACAGTCTTCTCTCTGCTCGTTTTGGCACACTATCAAACGCGACCTTCAGATTTGGCACTATTACTCGATAGCCCTTCGCTACACATTGCTGTAATGCAAACAGCTGGGGGCATAGCCGCAGCCGCCTTGTGCATAGATGAAGACATACCGGAGGCGCAAGATGCGCTTCTAGCTGATGACATCTTGTCGGGCAAACGCCGCCTCAAAGGACGCTTACTGCCCCAAGCCCTTGCCAGCTTTTACTCAGACAGCCGTTGGCTGCAGCAACGCTCGCTGCGTGTCATGCGCATTGTAGTTCATCCTACGCAACAAAATCATGGTCTAGGAAGCGCCCTACTGAAGCAGGTTCACGAGTATGCACAACAAAATACATTCTCTGCCTGCACCGTAAGTTTTGGCGCTGATGCAGAGCTATTGCGTTTCTGGCAACGTGCCGGCTATCGATGCCTACGCCTCAGCTACAAAGCCGATGCCTCTAGCGGCTTAAGGTCGGCAATGCTGGTAAACCCCTTGGAGCGAAAAACAACCTCGTTATGCGACCAGCATCAAGGGTATTTCCACCAACATTTGATCAGTGGGTTAGCGCATTTCTACAAAGACATTGACCCAAAGTTAATCGCAGGACTGCTAACTGAAATCGACACTAAGCCCCTGCACGCTAAACTCGATACGTCCGCGCTTAACAAACTGCATCGCTTCGCCGAATCAAAATCAGCACCTTGGGACTGCTGGCCGGAGCTACAAAGTCTTATAGTACTGTCTTGTACTGAACCATCGGCAAAGGAGAACACAGACATGACAGGTCTGATTCGCTATATCTTGTTGGGAGATGATGGCGTTGTTTCGGAGGAAGGTGGCAAGAAAGCCTGGGAAAGACATCTAAGAGAAGCGACGAAAGCGCTTCTCTTACTCGATCGCGATTCAAACTAAATGGTAAAACTCGATCCGCAGCCGCAGGTTGTCGTCGCATTTGGATTATTGATTACAAACTGAGCGCCTTTTAGACCTTCGCTGTAATCGACTGTCGAACCAACGAGGTACTGATACGACATCGGGTCAACAACAAGATTCACCCCCATGTTCTCAATCACCGTATCGTCGTCGGCTAACTCTTCATCAAAAGAAAAGCCATACTGAAACCCCGAACAGCCACCTCCAGTCACGTAAACACGTAACTTCAATGCTGGGTTTTCTTCCTCTTCTATCAAGTTCTTTACCTTGGTTGCTGCCGCATCGGTAAAGATCAATGGAGAAGGGATATGTGACTGGACAACGCTCATCGGAACTCCTGACTGCTCTCTCGGCCGGCAATTATCTGCTTATCCGACAAATTTAGTCAAGTATTCCTATTTACTTGCGGACGAACTAACAGCCTTAAGCTCTATGGCATCACTACCCGTCGGTTCGTTTTGCTTCTTTGGGGCATCGTTCTCGTGCCTCTCTGGCTCTTTGCGATGCACAAGATTACCGTTTACTTCGGCACCCATCGCCATCTCAATAAGGTGGTAATAGACGTTACCTTTTATCGATGCGTTCTCCGCGAGCTCTATATGGCTCGATGCATAGACGTCACCATGAACGGTGCCATTAATGATGATATGCGGTGCATAAACATCGCCATCGATCTCACCAATATCACTGATACGTACGACGGCCTCATTGTCCTCAGATGCGCGAATCGTGCCTTTCACGAAACCATCAATATGTAGGCCACCGGCAAACTGAAGATCGCCGTCGATGGTTGTTTTACTGCTGATCAGGGTATCAAATGTCGCGCTATGCGCCTTCGATACAGACTTGCGTTTATTCTTTCCCCACATAGAAACCTCTTAACTGTCGGTAGCCGGTGCTTCACTACTCTCTGACTTCGTGTAGTCAGGAAGCAACTCTAGCCACGCACTATTTAATTCTATCCTTGAAGCATTTTTACCCTTACTTTGGGCAACCACTTGAATTTGCTCTGGCTCAAACCCTTCCGGCAAAGAAATCTTGCCATCAAACTCCTGAAAGTATTTAAAACGAAACTTCATACCCAGCTCTTGAACAGACGAAACATCGCGCAACGGTATGACGACACTTTCAGAATCCTGCTTGCCAACCAGATTTACCGCAACCACACCTTGGATATAGCTCCGACGGCTGGCGACTTGTGCCAATACAATCTTGTAAGCATAGCGCCTGTTTTGCTCTAGTGCCGCTAATTCGATCGATTGAATTTGTAAGCCTTTGTTATTCTTCGACGGGGCCATAATACTTTGATAAAACGTCACGTCTTTTTGTAGCTGGGCAATCCGTTCTCTCAACTGCCCAATCGTCGCCTGAATTTCCTGCTTCGCGCGCTCGTTGATCGCATCGCTTTGCCTAAAATTCTCTACCTGCTGTTTTAATAGTGCGTTCTCTTCAAGCACCTCTCGGTGCTGGTCCGACAAAGAAGAGAGGCTCTCTACCGCCGCCTGATGGCGAATTTGCATCTCAAATACGCCAATGTAATAAGCGGCACTCGCACAAACCAAGGCCAACAGCGCAACCTGAATACTCAGTTTTCGTCGTCGACCGGGCTTGTGCCGAACCAGGACCATTTTGTCATGAGCGCTGTGCTTGGCCATTGGTCTAAGGGCTCAGTGGAACAAGTTGAAGACCACAGGTTTCATCAAAACCAAACATAATATTCATATTCTGAACTGCTTGTCCGGACGCGCCTTTGACGAGATTGTCGATAACCGAACTAATAATCAACAAGTCACTGCCTTCTTGTTTGTGAATTGCCATACGACAAATATTTGAGCCCTTGACACTGCGGGTTTCCGGCAAAGAACCGAGCGGCATGACATCGACAAATGGCTCATTTGAGTAGCGCTGTTCAAATAAATGCTGAAACTCTTCCAAATTCAATGCTTTACCTGCTTCGTTCAGCGGAGCATAAAGGGTCGCCTCTATGCCTCGAATCATCGGCACAAGATGCGGCACAAAAGTCAGAGAAACAGCCTCTCCTGCTGCCCAGCTCAAACCCTGCTCAATCTCAGGACGATGGCGATGGCCGCTAATACCATAAGCCTTAAAGCTGTCAGCACTTTCGGCAAACAAACTACCAACGCTCGCTTTTCGTCCTGCACCGCTCAAGCCAGACTTCGCATCCGCGATCAAATTCTCCAATGTGACTAGTTTGTTCTCGAGCAGCGGAACGAGACCAAGCTGTATTGCGGTCGGATAGCAGCCGGGGCAAGCAAGAATTCGCGCCGAACGGATTTCAGAACGATTGACCTCAGGCAATCCATAGACGGCCTCGTCAATAAGCTGGGGGCTGTTATGCGGCTGCTGATACCACTGTTCCCAAGTCGCCTGGTCTTTGATACGAAAATCAGCTGAGAGATCAACAACACGGGCTCCAATCGCAAGAATATCTGCCATCATTGATTGAGCAACACCGTGCGGCGTCGCAAAGAAGATGACATCACAGCCATTTAGGTTCGCCGCCGTTGGCTCACAAAACGCAGTATCAACAAAGCCCCTCAAATTCGGGAACATATCACTAACAGCAGTCCCTGCATCACTTCGCGAGCATACGGCATGAACTTCAACTTCAGGATGCAAAGCCAATAGCCTAAGTAATTCGGAGCCTGTATATCCGGTCGCCCCAACTATTCCCGCCTTAATCACTCGATACTCCTATTTCTTGAACCAAATAGAGCACATTGTAGCATGCCGCCTAAGGAAAAATGATGCCGTTCTTTAACGTATAACGGCGAACAGGTTAGAATAAGAGGCACCCATCCACCGATAACCCTTGGTCAGCAAATCTTATGCCTTTTGGAGCAAAGCTCGACACCTACAAGCACGGTTTTCGTGAACGTTTGGGCGCAGCGGATGCCCTTCCTCAGCTCGCTTTATTGGGTTTTTTCGTTGGGATAATCACCACGCTTGTAATTATCTTGTTTCGCTGGAGCATAGAATCGGCGTTATCGCTTTACCTCCCAGAGGGCGACCCTGAAAACTTTGAAGGCCTGTCCGAATTATTGAGGATCACATTACCTCTCGGCGGCGCTATTCTTATCGGCGCTATCTGGTTCAAGATTGGCGTTCTTTATCGAAAGACGGGGGTCACCTATGTCATG
>NZ_LWFT01000747.1:0-6096 GCF_001635105.1 Oleiphilus sp. HI0079 | reverse complement strand
CTCATCTTACCGCGTGAAAACATAAACACGCCGCGATAAGATTCATTGGTTGCCGCAGCGCGCATTTTACTTATCCACTCTCCAGCGTCATCGCCATCCGCTCGGGCGATGCTTGATAACACCAGCAACAACGCGAGCACCGGCATCAACAGCACTGAGGTTTTTCTTAATATCATGGATAAGATTCCAAGCTTAAACACCAACTACCAACCCCGCCCTAAATACCGACAGAGTTAACGCTAGCAACACGAATCAATGGTGCCACACCAGAAGCGACCGTCACGGTGCTAAGCTCTGAGTGACGCAATAAATACTGATTAAAACTGCTGATCTGGCTTTCATCCAAATCATTCATAACCAGCTGGCTTTCTGCGCTTGGATCACCACCTGAGACAGCTAACTGCGCAGTTTCACTCGGAACACCCCGGCCTCCCAAGTCACTAAATCCAAATGCGACAACGAGGCAGGCTGCGATTGCCCCACCAAATTTCCAGGCTTTATTTACAGGATTCGAACTCGTCTCGTTCTCGGCTTGTTCAACACCAACAGACGAAGCCAGGGTTAAGGAAGGTTTGGGCTGCTCAACCGCGGAGTATACTTGTGACTCACCCCGAATTGCTGCCGCAACGTTCGCTGCGATATCCACGTCGACTGAGCGACCGGGCATACCGGCCATCACGTCGCGCGCATTGTGGTATCGCTTCCAGGTATCCAACAGATCTTTCGAATCTGACTTTGAAAGCAAACGCTGTATTTCAATTTCGTTCGCTTCGTCATCCATGAGCGCAGAAATCGACTCTTTCATTTTGTCGTCCACTTCAACCTCTCTTGTGGAGCCTAACCCCACCTAATACATATTGATCTACGTTGATCGCTCTGAGACTGCTCGCACAGAAATTCATAACTCGCCTTGGGCTTTTTGCATCGCAAGGTCAATCGCCTCGCGCGCTCTAAAAATGCGTGAGCGAACAGTTCCGACAGGACAATCCATAATCTTGGAAATCTCGTCGTAACTTAATCCTTCAAACTCTCTCAACGTTAACGCCATGCGCAAATCTTCAGGCAGTGCCCTAATTGCACCGTGTACAACCTGCTCCAACTGATCCCGGTTTAACTGATCCGCTGGATTCGACAAATCTTCCAGGCCCCGGTTAGGGTACGCCGATTCTGCGTCACTAATGTCAATATCCACAGACGGTGTTTTCCGGCCTTTTGACGCCAGATAGTTCTTTGCGCAATTCACCGCAATGCGATACAGCCAAGTGTAAAACGCACTATCGGAACGGAAGTTTGGCAACGCCTTGTAAGCCTTAATAAAGGCTTCCTGCGCCACGTCGGCAACCTCGTGATGATCGGAGACAAAACGAGAGATAATCGATCCCACGCGCCCTTGATACTTCATAACAAGAAGATCAAACGCCGCCGTATCGCCTTTTTGAACACGCACCACAAGCTTATGATCAAGCGCACGGTCAGCGTTCGCAGCTTTACGTTCTTCTAATGTATCAGTGGGACCCATTTTGTTATCTATTCTCGCGCGCCCGAGCTGCGAATCAGCCCATTGAGGAGTGGCCTTATTATCCACGGCCGTGCCGGAAACACAAACCTCATGCGCATTGAGTTGCATCACTTGGGTCATTCGATAGAGTCCTATTCACTTGAACGTTGTTTAATAGACTAAGCGTTTGCAAAGAAGTTCCATGAACGCATAGAATCCTCCCAAGTTATTGTTCCTCGATTCATTTTCCTAAGAAGCAAGCTATGGCCTCGTCTTTCCAATACGATGTTCTCATTATCGGTAGCGGTGCCGCCGGTTTAACCAGCGCGCTCAAACTCGACTCGAGTTTATCAGTCGCCGTAATATCGAAAGGCCAACTCACCAGTGGTTCAACGCCCTGGGCCCAAGGCGGCATCGCCGCCGTGCTTGATCAGCAGGATAATGAAGAGCTCCACATACAGGATACGCTGATTGCGGGTGGCGGCTTGTGTCACGAAGACGCAGTAAGGCAAACCGTTAATGGTGGCCGCGAAAGCATAAAATGGCTTAAGAGCATGGGCGTTAACTTTACTAAAGATAGCGCTGCCGAAAACCCCAAACACTATCACCTGACAAAAGAAGGTGGTCATAGTCATCGACGTGTTGTCCATGCCGATGATGCGACGGGCATGGCAATATCCAAGGCTCTGTGCGAGCAGACGCTTGCCGCAGAAAACGTAACGGTGTTTGAAAATCGCGTCGCGATTGACCTGATCACACATAAAAAACTTTTCCTTCCGGGCAACCGCTGCGTTGGCGCATATGTACTCAATCGGTCAGACGGCCACGTCGAATTATTTCGTGCTCGCTTTGTCATTTTGGCCACAGGCGGCGCGGCAAAAGCCTATCTTTATACCAGTAACCCTGATGGAGCGAGCGGCGATGGCATCGCGATGGCTTGGCGAAGTGGTTGCAGGGTCGCGAATATGGAGTTTAATCAGTTCCATCCAACTTGCCTCTACCACCCTCAGGCAAAAAGCTTTTTGATTACGGAGGCTGTTCGTGGCGAAGGCGGTCATTTGCTTCTGCCAAATGGAAAACGCTTCATGCATCGCTTCGATGACCGCGAAGAGCTCGCCCCGCGAGACATCGTTGCGCGCGCTATTGACCACGAAATGAAGCGATTAGGTGCTGACCACCTTTACTTGGATATAAGCCATAAGCCTGCGGACTTTATTCGCGCTCACTTCCCGACAATCTACGAAACCTGCATGGGTTTCGGGATCGACATTACTAAAGAGCCAATACCGATCGTACCCGCAGCGCACTACACATGTGGCGGGGTGATGGTTGATCACCGCGGGCGCTCCGACGTTAATCAGCTGTATGTCATCGGCGAAGCCTCGTTCACGGGTTTGCATGGCGCCAATCGAATGGCAAGCAATTCATTGCTTGAATGCATTGTCTACGGCGACGCTGCTGCCAAAGATATCAATCAAAAAGCCGATGCCATCCCGCCGCCCCCCGAGGCACCTGAGTGGGACGAATCTCGTGTCACCGACTCTGACGAAGATGTCGTGATTGCCCACAACTGGGATGAGCTAAGACGCTTTATGTGGGACTATGTCGGCATCGTTCGCACAAACAAGCGCCTACAGCGCGCCAAACACCGCGTTGACTTACTGCACCAAGAAATTCTCGACTACTACAGTAATTACTCTGTCAGCAACGACCTGCTTGAGCTGCGTAACCTAGTCACCGTTGCAGACCTGATTATCTGCTCAGCCATCCAGCGCCAGGAAAGTCGGGGATTACACTACACGCTCGACTACCCCAATCTTCTTAACGAAGCGCACGACACCATACTGACGCCAACAAACTACTCAACGCGAGACTGGTGAAGACTGAGCGCACGGCCAAATAGACAAACTGCCGAGTTGAGTTGAGTTGAGACAAGCGTCGAGCAAGCGCGCATCAAAATAACCAGTATGCTATGTTTGTTCGCGCGCATGTTTCGGCAGAATCAGAGCGCGGCACGACAGCAAAAAACAACAATATAGAATGACTAGGTAGGTTCTTATGAAACACTCGCTTTGGATGACAGCAAAACTAGTAATCTTGTCCTGCATTGTTACCACCGGTTTTGTCTTCAGCAGCTACGCAACAACAAACTCCGAAAACCCGCCTCCAGCCATCAAAGAGCACGCTGAATACCTAGAACTGCAACACATGATGATTGAGACAGCCGGAGAATTTGATCGTTCGACGGGATTACACCGTTTTGTGCTGGGCTCGCGATATGTAAATGCTTTTTTTGAACAAAGAGAAAAACTCGCCTCGCTTTACCAAAACTACCAAAATGCCAAAGAGCCGGACCCAGTCTTAAAAAAGATTTTAATAGACATCGTTAACGAGCAGTCGACATCCATCAAATCGATCATTGAAAAAATCGACACGCTAAATGCGCAAGATAATGACAAGCAAGCCCAACTTGAAGCGCAAACGGATATATTAATCCATGAGCAAGTCGTTGCACGTCGCAATCGGATTCTTGATCAGTACCTTCAAGCCTTATTCGTGAACACGCAGTATCAACAAGGTCTCGATCTTGATCACACATCGGACGTCACCTACCTAGAACAAAAACTTCAAACCTATGCCCGTTATGCCGCAGATAGTGTTGAGGCGCTGCTTGATGCAAGAGAGAACTTTCTACGCGTTCTTGGATTTGCAAATGCCGACGTACAGACAGAAATCAATGACAAGCTTCAAGCACTAGAACACAAAAAAGTTGGTGCGATTGAGACCCTCGCCCAGCGCATTCAATTGATGAACAGTCTTAGTATGGACACTCGCGAAATCTCTCAGTTCTTGGTGATCGCCAGAGGAAAGCTATCAGGCGACTTACTAGACGCAGATATTATCGTTGGCTTGAGCGAACAAATGACGAACGCACTTGCTCGCTGGTTTTCAGAGAACGGCATTGATCTGATTCTAAACATTATTATGTTCTTCGCGGTCCTACTCGTGTTCTCGATCATCGCCAAGCTGGTGCGTAAAGTGGTGCAAAACGCGCTTGATCACTCAAATCTCAAAATATCTGCGCTGCTACACAAGTTCTTCGTCTCCATGTCGTCAAAGCTCGTATTATTAATCGGTTTTCTAATCGCTTTATCACAGCTCGGCGTTGAGGTTGGGCCGATGCTTGCTGGCTTGGGAATGGTTGGTTTTATTATTGGTTTTGCACTTCAAGACACACTCTCGAACTTTGCCTCTGGAATGATGATCTTAATCTATCGCCCCTTCGATGAGGGAAATCTAATCGAGACAGCAGGTGTAACCGGCATCGTTTCGAAGTTAAGCCTCGTTTCGACAACCGTTCTCACTTTCGATAATCAAAGCTTGGTGATTCCAAATAGTAAAATTTGGGGAGACGTCATCCGCAACGTAACCGCACAGACGACGCGTCGCGTCGATTTGGTGTTTGGCATAGGTTATAGCGACGACATTCCAAAAGCAGAAGCTGTACTGGCAGGCATTCTCGATGAGCACCCGAAAGTATTGAAAAACCCAGAGCCAATGATCAAATTGCATACGCTCAACGAGTCGTCTGTCGATTTCATCGTTCGACCTTGGGTCGCTACGTCTGACTACTGGGACGTCTATTGGGATATCACGCGCACCGTGAAGCAGCGTTTTGACGAGGAAGGCATCTCCATCCCCTTCCCTCAGCGGGACGTGCACGTCTACCAAGCGGCCATAGAGCAACAGGACGATTCTAAATAACCAATGATGTTGTACCATCGAGTAGGTGTGGGCGAGCGCGCTATCGCCCAATAAAAATTATGCTAAAACCTATCTCAACTATAAGCTCAACTTTGCGTTCAACTATGCGCTCAACGATGAGAGGTATCCTCCCTCTCGTTTTCTGCTTAACGACGATTTCGAGCGCTCAAGCGAATGAGGTCGATTACGCCAATAGCATTCTGAAAACAAACTCCAGTATATTTTGCGAGACAAAATCCGAGCAGCAAGTCGTAAACCCAAAAAAGCTATTTCTTTGGTTGCTCGATGTCGTTGATGTGAGCGATGCCGCGATGGATCTGAACGGCGATGGAAGCACCCTATATCAAGAGAAAGTAGCCCTCATAGCGGAGCCTGATGAGTTAAGCAAATGCGAGGCATCTGGACGATGCAATGATCTGGATAAGGACAAAATCATTCAGGTACAAAACATTATCAAGAGCCTGTGGTCTCCTGCCCCGCCTAATCCATTCACCACCCGCTTCTTACCGGGTAGAGAAGGAAGCGGCTCATCCATTAATGTGCGCACGTTCTTATCAAATGACTCGGGCATCCAATCCGTCTGCCCGCCAATCGAGCCGAACGCTGAATCGCTCTCAGATTCAAATAAGAAAGACACTTCATCAAAGGCCTCAGAGAGTTGGTCAGAACGACTCATTCTCCGAGAACGTCCAGAAGACATAATCAAACCTTTTAAAGAAGGTGCTCCGGCCAACTTCTCTTATGAGCTGAATGAATTAACCAACACGAAAGACCTTGAAGTAGATCTCGTTGCAGCATTATTAATCAGTGAAAACTTTGAGGAGCAGCATTCA
>NZ_LWFT01000746.1:0-5243 GCF_001635105.1 Oleiphilus sp. HI0079 | reverse complement strand
CTTACCCGAGCTTGGAATAATCGTATTGTATGCGCGAGCAAGACGTGTAATCGAATCAAGAATAATGACAACATCCTGCTTATGCTCAACAAGTCGCTTGGCTTTCTCGATGACCATTTCTGCTACCTGAACATGGCGCGCAGGAGGTTCATCAAACGTACTCGCAACCACTTCGCCGCGAACAGATCGCTGCATCTCAGTTACTTCTTCAGGCCGCTCGTCAATCAGCAACACCATCAAATGACACTCAGGACTATTGCGCGCAATTGACTGCGCAATATTTTGCATCATTAGGGTTTTACCTGCCTTTGGCGGAGAAACAACCAAACCACGCTGGCCTTTACCGATAGGTGCGACCAAATCTAGGATACGGCCGGATAAGTCTTCGGTACTGCCATTGCCAACTTCAAGAATCAATCGATCATCAGGAAATAGAGGCGTAAGGTTTTCAAACAAGATTTTGTTTTTCGACGATTCAGGCTTGTCAAAGTTGATCTGACTAACCTTCAACAACGCAAAGTAACGCTCGCCATCTTTTGGCGGGCGAATCTTACCGGAAATGGTATCGCCGGTTCGCAAATTAAAGCGACGGATTTGGCTGGGCGAGACATAAATGTCATCAGGCCCTGCCAGGTATGAACCTTCAGCAGAGCGCAAAAAGCCGAAGCCATCTTGCAAGATTTCTAATACGCCATCACCGTATATATCTTCTCCGCCTTTTGCATGGCGCTTCAGAATGGTGAAAATGACATCTTGTTTACGAGAGCGAGCCAGGTTGTCTAAACCCATTTCGGCTGCAATTTCTAAAAGTTCGGGTACGTTCTTTTTCTTTAATTCGGAAAGATTCATATCAATAGTCTTGATTACACAGAGTTGTGTTGTACTTGAGGGCTGAGGAATAT
Source organism: Oleiphilus sp. HI0079 (assembly GCF_001635105.1). NCBI lineage: Bacteria > Pseudomonadati > Pseudomonadota > Gammaproteobacteria > Oceanospirillales > Oleiphilaceae > Oleiphilus > Oleiphilus sp. HI0079. Next base: position 4,341 of record NZ_LWFT01000746.1, on the reverse strand, counting down.
CTAGGAAAAGCGCTGAGGGCGGAAAATAAGCTATGCCGCAGTCGGCTTCATTGGTAAGTTAAGATAGATCAAATTGAAAACAATATCTAGTTTTATTCTACAAAAACTTACTTTAACATCGATATTGACTTCCAACACCCAAACCAAACCTCATAAAGACGACGTTTCTCTATGCAAAAAACGCATCTACTTCCTTTGGAAGAAGCGCTTTCAACACTGCTTGAAAAGATACAGACGAGCTCGCAAACAGAACGGGTCTCGATTACTGAGGCTCTTAACCGAGTAGCGGCCGAAGATATAACATCGAGCCTTTCCATACCACCGTTCGACAATAGTGCGGTTGATGGCTACGCGTTCCGAATAGCGGACATGGAAAAAGAGGGTCGCCTTCCTGTAAATATGCGTATTCCTGCGGGAGCGGCGCCTGGAAAACTTGAGCCTGGGTGCGCCGCTCGTATCTTCACCGGCGCACCCACTCCCGCTGGAGCGGACTGCGTCGTTATGCAGGAAAGCGCCGACATAGACTCTGCAAACGAACAGAGCTACGTCTCTTATGCCTCAGAGATGAACTCACAGCAAAATATTCGCCCCGCAGGCCAGGATTTCAGCAAAGGCCAGCAACTTCTTCGCAGGGGCGATGTACTGAGACCACAAAACATTGCTCTACTTGCCTCTGCCGGGATTGCCAGTATCCATGTATTCAAGCCATTAAAAGTGGCCATACTTTCTACTGGGGATGAGCTTGCCGCGCCCGGAGAGACTTTAAAGCCAGGCCAGATCTATAATTCTAACCAAGCGCTGCTGAGCACACTTGTTCGCAACTTTGGTTTTGAATCTCTCGAAGTCGGTATTGTCGCCGACACCTTGGAAGCGACCAAACAAGCCTTATTGCGTGCAGCACAAGCCGACATCATTGTTTCTAGCGGTGGCGCTTCGGTTGGCGAGGAAGACTATATAAAAGCCGCGATTGAAGAAGTGGGCGAGATCGACTTTTGGCGCATCGCGATCAAACCCGGAAAACCCTTTATGCTCGGCGATGTGCAAGGCAAACCCGTTCTCGGACTGCCAGGAAATCCGTCCGCAGTGCTTGTCACCTTTCTTATGTTAGCCCGCCCCATGCTTCTAAAGCGCCAAGGTTGTAGAGCTCAGACCTACCGTTCACTCCGCCTGCCTGTAGGGTTTTCAGTCAAGTCGGCAAGCATTAGACGGGAGTTTCAGCGAGTGCGCTTAAATGAACGAGGACAATTGATTGCCCACCCTAACCAAAGCTCAGGCATGATGAGTTCCTCGTGCTGGGCTGAGGGCTTAGCCGTGATCCCAGAGAACACGCAACCTACCACGGGCGATCTCGTTGAATTTATCCCCTTCGCCAATCTTCTTCAATTTCCCGATACATTACTGGAGATAGGATGAATATCCTTTTTTTTGCGAGCTTGAAAGAACAGTTAGGCTGCTCCGAAGTTTCAATGGACCTAGATAACCCATGCTCTGTCGCTCAGATCAAGAACGATCTCATGGCAAAAGGCGAGCCTTGGCAATCTGCACTGTCTTCTCCAAATCTGTTAACCGCAGTAAATCAAGAAATAGCCAACAATGAAACCATCGTCTCAAATTCTGATGAGCTTGCGTTTTTCCCTCCGGTGACAGGTGGGTAAGATGATAAAAATTCAAAAAGAAGACTTTAATACATCTGATATACATCAGTATCTGCGAGAAGCCGCGCCAGCTAAAACGGGGGCTATTTGCATGTTCACTGGCCTCGTTCGAGAATTTGGTGATCAAAGTGACGTCCAGGCAATTGAACTCGAACACTATCCTGGAATGACGGAGAAACAGCTTCAAAACATTGTTGATCAAGCCAAGCAACGCTGGCCTATATTGGCAAGCTGCATCATTCACAGGATAGGGATGCTAAAGCTGGATGAACAAATTGTCGCGGTAGCAGTCAGCTCCTCCCATCGGGAAGCCGCTTTCGAAGCTTGCAGCTTTATCATGGATTATCTCAAACGCGATGCCACCATTTGGAAAAAGGAAGTCGCAGAGGAGGCGCACTGGGTGGAAGCAAAACAAAGCGATGCAGCCAAAGCCGACTCATGGAACACCTGATCGATGCAAGAATATGTCTTCCGATCGCTTGATCCAGCGATTTTTCCGCTCGCAAAAAAGTTTTACAAGCAATTTGGGCAAACAACAAAGACAAATCGGCAAGATAAAATCTTTGCGGCTTTTGACAACAGTTCAATGCGCGCCTGTTTGCGGATTACGCCCTATGGAGAAGCCCGCTTACTAAGAGGCGTTTTCGTTGCCCCCTCCTACCGAGGTCGTGGGCTCGGATCGGATCTCATTCGCTACGCCCTAGAGCATAGTGAGCTTAATGAGGTCTGGACCTTCCCATACATGCACTTAACTGCGCTATACGAGACGCTGAACTTCCTTCCTGAGGCAGTCGAAGACGCACCCGAAACCATTCGACACGCCTTCAAGACATACTCAGATCAAGGTAAACAAATTTCATTAATGCGTTGGCAACATCTGTAGCGCATACTATAAACATAACGAATACAAGGGAGGGCACCGTGAAAAGCATTCTAGTGAAAGATTATATGAGCAGCAATGTCACCAGCTTCAAACCGGAAGACAATGTGATAGAGGCGCTGCGGCAACTTTTAAAGCAAGGGCACTCTGGCGCTCCAGTGCTCGACAACGAGCGCCGCTTAGTCGGTATGCTCTCAGAGATTGATTGCCTAAAAGAAGCGTTAATGGATGGCTATTATCAAAGTGCTAGCGATCGCGTCGCAGACCATATGACGAAAGAAGTCGACTGTGTAAAGGCAAACGACAATATTTTGGTGCTTGCTGACATGTTTGTTGGCGGACGCCGTCGCGTGCCCGTTGTGGACGAGGGTGCGCTCGTCGGCATTATTACGCGACAGGATTTTGCTAGAGCGCTTATTTACACCATCGACCATCCGCACCACGGTGATCACGCGCACTAGGCATCCTTCTTGGCTCCAGCCTCTGCTGCTGGAACGGGGGCTTTCTTTTGCACCAGGCTGACCATTTGCCAGTCAGCCTTGGGAGCAACGCTCTCAGCACCTCCCGCTGGATACACCGCCCCACTGGGCGCGACGGAAAACAGTAGAGTGAGATTTGCGCCGTGCTCTTTTAGATAAGCGTCAAACGAAAACTCTTCCGTTAATCGTGTAATTGTTACCCGAGCGCCCTTACTGTACAAACTTGCCAGTTTTGCATAACTCAAACCATCCTGAAAAAGACTCGCCGCCTGCATAAAGGTCTCTGGTGTTTGATGACTGGCACGTTGCTCCATTTCTCCCTCGCTTAATGCGAAAACGTGCTGAGCGTTGAAACGGTCAAGGAAGTGATAAACGACATGAGCATTTAATTTTTTATACGGTGAAATCGCCAAGAATTGCCCAATACCCGTCATTTCGAGGTTGTTCTCAGCATGCTCTGAAGCCGGGTTTCCATAGTAAACCGACAAACCTTCCATTCGAGCCGCCCGATAGTTTTCCCAACTGGTGTCTGACAACACAACTGGAACATCAAGCTTTTGAAAGGCTTTCGCAATATCTCGCGCAACGGCGTTTGCGCCCAAAAATAAATACCCATTACTCGATGGCTCACGCACTTTAAGTAACTTCGCCAGCGGAGTGGCTGAAATGCTTTGCAACGCAACGGTAATCACAATCACTAAAAATACCAAAGGCACGAGCATTGCGGCTTCTTCAATACCAATTTCTTCAAGCCTGAAAGCAAATAGCGAGGACACCGCAGCAGCCACAATACCGCGGGGTGCAATCCAGCTTAAAAAAGACCGCTCTTGCCAGCTAAGGTCTGTTCCTAGCGAAGCCAAATTGACGGCTAAAGGCCGGGCGATAAAGATCAGCGCCGCAAGAATCCAAATGGCCCCTGCGCCCAGATCGTAGATTGCCTGCAACTCCATCCGCGCTGCCAGAAGAATGAACAAGGCAGAAATTAGAAGAACAGAAAGAGACTCTTTAAATTCGAGAATCTCATCAATAGGCACACCTCGCATATTAGCAAGCCAGATCCCCATAACGGTGACCGTCAACAATCCCGATTCATGCACCAGAAAGTTTGAGGCGGCATACACACCGAGCATAAAGGTCAGTACGCCAGTATTAAGCAAGAACTGCGGCAACCATTGACTGCGCAAAGCCTCGCCCAATAGATAGCCTGATGCGCAACCGAGCGTCAGCCCAAGTACCAGCGTTGCGCCAAAGGTGAACATGGTAGACATAAACGCACTGCTTTCTCCAGCAGTTGCGCCGTTGGAAGCGATGATAAACTCGAACACCA
>NZ_LWFT01000745.1:0-4982 GCF_001635105.1 Oleiphilus sp. HI0079 | reverse complement strand
TATCCAAAGCCGCATTAAGTAACGCTATGCTCAAATGAGTTTTTCCGCTTCCTGAGCCACCGGCAAGATAAACAAAAGCCTCTTGGCTATCGAATACCGCAGACCTTAGGCGAGCAACCACGTCAGAAGAAGAAACAGAGACAAAGTTGTCAAAGGTGAATTCCTTGCGAAACCCAAGCCCCAATAAGAGCTGCGGAGCAGCCTTGCGACTCACGACTCACCCTCGCTCAAAGCATCGCGAGTTCGTCGCCCCCAGATATGAATATAATTGAGACCACTGAGTAACGTTATCCCTGCAACCAGATAGACACCTAAGTCAATAAAAGGGCCAAGCGCCGCATAACCGGCAAGATGCAACAGCAAGACAACCACATATGAAATTTGAATAAAAGTGCAAAGCTTTCCAAGTAGCGTTGGCTGAATATCAAAATGATGCACTTTGTAGTGAAACAATAAGCCACCGATAACGATAATTAAATCTCTACCGAAAATGAGCAACACCAACCAAAGTGGAAGCTCTCCGAGCCAGGTAAGCAACACATAGGTTGTGATCAGTAAGAGCTTATCTGCGAGCGGGTCGGCGATTGCACCAAAGCGGGAGCGCCAATTGAAGTGCCGAGCGAGAAAACCGTCGACACCATCAGAAATTCCGGCAATGACAAATACAAGAAACGCATTTTGGAAGCTCTGTGTCATCAAATAATAGGAGAACGGCACGATGAGAACGATGCGAAGCACAGTCAGCAAATTTGGTATCTGATTAACAAACACCTAGTTATGCTCCACCATCAGGAACCCAATAGAAGTTCAGACTTTGCGGCATTTCGTTAAGCTCAACCGCTGCGAACTGGTCATCTTGAGTCAAAGATGCGTCTTCACGCTCTGCTGGCGGCTGCGCTGAACTCAGCTCGGTCTCTTGCGAGAACGGTGGCGCGACCAACTGAAGCTTGCCGGCAAGGGCAACTTGCTGCTCAAAGTTAGCCCGAGATCCACGAAGCTTAATCCCTAAATTGACCTTGTCTTGATAAACCTGTCGAACCGATACGTGCTCGACGCTTGAAAGCCGTTCAACATGCTCCACCAAGCTAGCATATTCGATAAATTGATCAATACCAGAAACAAGTATTCGCAACTCCTGAGCATCGGCCGTTGGATCACTCACAACTGCAAACTGCTCAGCAAGCTGCTGCGCTACTACCGAGGTCATCTGTCTCCACAAGCTAGGATAATCAACAGACTTTGCCCCGCCCGTTTTCGCGATGCTGCCCATCAGCAGCGTCCATTTTAACTCAAGCCCCTCATCCGCCTGATAGACGCGACCTAACAATCTATAATCATTCGGGTAACGTTGACTGGCCTCACTGACCGAACTTGGAAATAAACCCCAGAGCTCATTCAAATTTACCGAAGATAAGTCTTGCAGATCGCCTACAGGGAGAAATATTGGCAGCCCTGCACGTTCTGCCTCACGAGCTAAGCTCATGTTCAAAGCCGGATAATCTGAGTTCACCAAATGGCGCTCGCCATTTTCTTGCATGACGATCCACGCAATAATACTTGGCCGAAGGGCACCCCAAACAGGCAAGCCTATATCACGTATTTGCTGCAGAAGAGCATCATCGGAAAACTGAACCTTCAAGATATATTCTTTCTCAGGCAATGACTGTGCAAACACCGCACTGGAAGCGTCCGCCGAAGGATCTCGCTCTTCCCCATTTGACTCTGGCTGGCCAGAGTACAGCGAATTTCTTTGGTAGCTGAATCCGGAAACATAACTACGAGACTTCGCGAGTACCGGCTCTAGTTCGGGATTATCGAGACTTTCCTCATCCCCTGTGATCTTGACAACCACCTGCTTCAAAGCATCCGTAAATGCGGCATTACGATCAGCTTCTTGCTGAGTTTGAACTTGCACCGCTGCGGAATACATATCTATGCGTTCAGCGGCCGCAATTGGAAAAACGAAAGAAATGAACGAAAAAAGGGCTACAAACCTTATCAAGGAGGAGTTCCGCCAATAATTACAAATAATGAAGCCATGATATTAGCCCACACTCGGTATGACAATAAGTGAAACAAATAAGGCCAATAAATCGTTTATAGGGAGTTTATTCACTATCGAGCTAGAACTGCATATGGAGAGACTGGTAGAATTCGCGCCTCAAAGCATGACCCATTAAGCAGGCTTACAATGACCGACAAATCTCTTAGTTACAAAGACGCTGGCGTTGATATTGACGCTGGAAATCAACTAGTGGACAGAATCAAACACGTTGCGAAAAAAACAACTCGTCCCGGAGTATTAGGCGGACTAGGTGGTTTCGGCGCGTTGTTCGAGTTGCCAAGCGGTTACAGAGAGCCCGTTCTAATATCTGGCACAGACGGAGTCGGTACAAAATTGCGCCTTGCAATGGATTTGAACAAGCATGACAGCATTGGTATCGACTTAGTCGCGATGTGTGTTAACGACCTAATCGTCGCAGGTGCTGAGCCGCTTTTCTTTCTAGACTACTATGCCACCGGCAAATTAAACGTCGATGTTGCAGAACAGGTGGTCACAGGCATCGGTGAAGGCTGCTTGCAAGCAGGCTGCGCACTAGTTGGCGGAGAAACTGCTGAAATGCCTGGTATGTACCACAACGACGATTACGATCTAGCCGGTTTCTGTGTGGGCGTCGCAGAGAAATCAGAAGTCATTGACGGATCTCACGTTAACGAAGGCCATGTACTAATCGGGCTTGGCTCAAGCGGCCCCCACTCAAATGGTTACTCGCTAATACGAAAAATCATTGAGGTCTCGGGTGCCGACCTAGAAGATGAGCTCGAAAGCGGCGAATCGATCGCGAGCGCACTTATGCAACCAACGCGCATCTATGTTAAGAACTTACTCAAGCTTATTGCCGAACAACCGGTTCATGCCCTATCACACATCACAGGCGGCGGTTTACTTGAAAATCTTCCTCGTGTTCTTCCTGAAGGCTGCAAAGCGGTTATAGACACGTCGTCTTGGGATCTCCCTCCAGTGTTCAAGTGGCTGCAAAAGAACGGGAATGTCGAGGCAACAGAAATGTACCGTACCTTCAATTGCGGTGTTGGTATGGTCGTTTGTGTTCCACAAGCCGCGGCCCCAAAAAGCATAGAGCTGCTTTCTGAACTTGGCGAAAACGCATGGGTGATAGGATCCATTGAATCGAAAGGCGACGCTGAAGACGCTGTTGTGTTGAGAGGTTAGGAATGCAATCTGAGCCTGCACCTCTCCCTAAGGCCGTTGTACTAATCTCCGGTAGCGGAAGCAACCTACAGGCGATCATTGATGAAGTTGCATCCGGAGAGCTTCCTCTTCAGATATCTGCAGTGATTTCCAATGTGCCCGATGCCTATGGGCTCCAGCGAGCTCAGCAAGCTGAGATTGATACCCACAGCCTTGACCATAAAACGTTTTCACATCGCGAGCTTTTTGATGCTGAATTGATCAGAACGATAGAGCACTATCAGCCAGACATAGTTGTGCTCGCCGGCTTCATGCGCATTCTGAGCAATGATTTTGTCAATCGCTACCTTGGCAAGTTAGTGAACATCCACCCTTCTCTACTTCCCAAGTACCCAGGTCTGAATACGCATCGACGAGCAATTGACGCTCGTGACACACATCATGGCGTCACGGTTCACTATGTCATTCCAGAGCTTGATGCAGGACCAAACATCGTTCAGGCAAGAGTTGAAATAACAGAAAATGATACCCCGGAAACACTGGCAACCCGCGTTCAGCAGCAAGAACACGTAATCTACCCTATTGTTTTAAAATGGCTTTCAGAAGGCCGATTAGCTCTAAAGGGGAACCATGCAACGCTCGACGGTAAGCAGCTACCAGATACAGGGCTCATACTGGATAGCAGTCGAGTTCTTCATTAAACTGAATGCTCCGAGCAAAGGAGCTATCTATGATTCGCAGCTTGTCGCAATTCAAAATAGTGTTCGCACTAAGCCTCATCGTTACTGCTTGTTGCGCAAACGCTAACGACAAATCTCTGATTGAGGCTCATTCTGCTTCATATCAAGCGCATATCTCTCAAGGGATAAGCCTTAACGGTGACGCAACGCGTGAACTTACTCAACTGGAAGATGGCTCTTGGTCTTATCGCTTCTACGTTGAAACTACACCAGCAGAGATCACAGAACGCAGTATATTCGAGTTAATCGACGGCAAAATAAAGCCGAGGCAGTACGATTATTTACTCAGCGGCTTTCTAATCAAAGACAGACGCCAAAGCGTTGTATTTGATCAATCAAACGGTACCCTTACAGAGAAATATAAAAAGAAACAATGGGAGTTGAGCGCTCCTGACAACATTCTCGACCGTCTAAACTACCAACTTCAGCTTCAAGTCGATGTCGGCTCTGGAGATAAAGAGTTTGAGTACAAGGTTATTCATAAGGGCAAAGTCCGCCACTATCGTTTTGAGGTTATCGGCGAGGAATCGATCCAAACGCGCTTAGGTACAAAACGTGCTCAAGTAGTCCAGAAACTTAGAGAGGGAGGCAAAAAGCGAGAAACCAAGCTTTGGTTTGATCAAGCCCCGCCTTATGCGTTACTCAAAATGATTCAAACCGAGCCTGATGGGGAGTACTATGAAATCAATATCACCGGCCTCACTAGCGACACTCCCCCAGCGTCCAGCACTACGAAGTAATCGACAAAAGTGTACCCTCTACGGCCTATAAACCCTCACAAATGGCCAACTCCACGACCTGCTATAGTGCAAAATCCGTACAATCAGCTATGATGAACAAATAACAACCAAACTCTAATAACTATAAAGAATTTATAAGGTGCAAATATGAGCATAGCAATTTCCATTAGGAGTTCGCTGCTCAGGGAACGAGTATCCAGTCGACCAAAGCTTCTTTGGGCTTTATTCTTGGGCGCGTTTATCTCTTCGACCGCATGCGCTACCCCTCCTTCTGCCAAGGATGCGATATCT
>NZ_LWFT01000744.1:0-5863 GCF_001635105.1 Oleiphilus sp. HI0079 | reverse complement strand
CGCCATTCCAAAAGACCTGATTGAATCGGAACTCTTTGGCCACGAAAAAGGCGCCTTTACTGGTGCTGGCGGCCAACGCACAGGTCGCTTTGAGCAAGCGAACGGCGGTACGTTGTTTCTCGATGAAATTGGGGACATGCCCGCAGATACCCAAACCCGCTTATTACGAGTGCTCGCTGACGGTGAGTTCTACCGGGTAGGCGGCCATACGCCAGTAAAAGTCGACGTTCGAATCATTGCGGCAACACACCAAAATTTAGAACACCTAGTTAACGAAGGTTCGTTTCGAGAAGATCTCTTTCATCGCTTAAACGTGATTCGCATCCACCTTCCAAAGCTTTGTGATAGAAGGGAAGACATCCCCAAGCTAATGCACTTTTTCTTAAGTCGCGCAGCAGAGGAACTTGCCGTAGAGCCAAAGGTTCTCCGACCAGAGACCGAAGATTATTTGAGCGCATTACCGTGGCCAGGCAATGTAAGACAGCTTGAGAATACCTGTCGCTGGTTAACAGTAATGGCAAGTGGTCGAGAGATCCATGTGTCAGATTTGCCTCCCGAGCTACTACAACACAGCGATGTCTCGCTCACCGGAAGTACTTGGCAAGAGGGATTACGCAAATGGGCCGACCAAGAGTTGAAAAAAGGTCAAAGCGCCATTCTAGATACAGCCGTCCCAGAGTTTGAGCGTATCATGATTGAAACAGCGCTCAGTCATACGAGCGGGCGCCGACGGGATGCTTCGATACTGCTGGGCTGGGGAAGAAATACCCTTACTAGAAAAATCAAAGAACTCGGCATGTCCGCCGATGAAGAAGGCGATGAAGAATAGCGTCTGAAGATTGAACTTTATGTAGTAACAGGGGTGTTCGTCTTGCTAGAAATGCTGGACGAAACATGCCCTGCAACAAACAGAAGAGAGATACTTTAAACCCCAGGCATTCACGGTAGAGAGAGCCATTACGCACTGACAGAACGCTAACCGCAACCTATTGCGACTAGCCTTACTCCGAAACTCACCCGAACTGGTGGTACATTATCGGCATCCGCATTGGCCGCTGTGTAGTCCAAATAGCAGTTTTCTTGCAGCTCCAACCGTAAGACGTCCCCACCAAGATTCCCTTGAGAAACAATAACAAAATCCGAGTTCTCGGTGAGGTCTGCTGCCACACCGATACCCGCACTATCCGCGGTTGGGTAGCCGTTAACCATGGTGATGTCGGCCCCATCAAGCGTCACTGTATCACCAAGGGGGCTACCTTTAACCAGCTGCTCTGCATGCGCAACAGCCGCCGCAGACTTCATGGTCCCCGCAATACCTGCAAGGGAAGCTTCTCTCGCCTCTCTTCCAAGGTCTGCAAAACGCGGGATAGTAAAAGCCGAAAGGATACCGAGGATCACAACAACCATGATCAATTCGATGAGAGTAAAACCACGAGCGCCGCTCGCTTCAAGTCTGCCAAACTGCTGCATAGTTCTTGTCGTTTCTTTATTATTTTATTGGGATTGCTAATACGTACAGGGTGTTATTAAGCCACAGCTCATAGATTCAGACTAGAAAAATCGGTGACACGAACATGACGATTCCGTAGTGCAGATAAAGCGCTTTGGAATTAATGCAAACGGGTTGCACGAACATCTTGACCTATAGCCTATCAGGTCGATGATCAGCCACGAGAATCATCAGGGCAACTCGCATCAATGGCGCCGATGAGAAAACACCTCAGCACGTCCGCAATATATCCAACTCAAGATTGAGCGCTCTTAAGGAAAGACCTCTCGCCAGTATATAATGCGGTCATTCCCACGATACTGACCAAAGGTAGCGAACCTCAAGGGCGCGTCTTCCAAGGAACCGTCCGCGCTTGCATCCCAATTGAAACGCAGCCAAGGCATTGTCCCTAGATCAACGACAACACCAATCGAACCAGTATGGTCGTCCCCTGTTGACGCTAAGCCCGGAGGAGAAAAACGGAACTGACCAGAACCATTCGCGAGCGTCGAGTTAAAACTCATGTCGCTGCTGCCATCTCCAACGCTAATTCCAGCATAAGGTGCGCTCACTGCATTGCCGTCTGAGTCATTGACACTCAAACCGATATCGATCGCAGAGCAAATATCATCAACATTCACTAGAAAGCCAGCCCCATCCCAATACTCCGCTTGTGCGAGCATATTAAGAGCCACATCTTCCGGCCCAAAAACATTCTCTGTACGCCAGCGACCGTAGCGCTGCTCGATACCGACAGGTCGCCACACGGGACTGTTGCTCACAGCGACAAGATCACTATCATCGATGGTATTGGCCGAAACTTCTAACTGACTGAACGCCGCTTGATTAACAGTAAACGGTGCCACCAATGCATTGGCATCCTTATCGTAGTTGTAGGTATCGCCATTATCGAAGGTATAAAGCATAACTCCTGGGGACAGAACACTGAGAGCCCCATCATTTAAACTCGCAGTGACGGGCATTTTTACCCCCACACTCGTGCCATCCTTCAAGTCGTCTTGCGTCGGAGGAATCAGCGCATCAGCAACGTCCGCTGAAACCAACTTACGAAAGTTGTTATCCGTATAATTTTCAGTCGTCACGCCGTTGGCGTTCCGTGCGGTAATGCTCGCTGAAGGCAAAGTGGCATACGTAAACGGCTGTCCAATATACGTAAAACTGCCGCAGTTTGCAGCGAAGCGACCATCATCCGGCGCGACCACAAAATCGGCAGGCGTGAACCGTCCAATGTTTGCTGATGTTGAGCCGGCAACCGTTTGACCAAAATAGGCTTGAGGCGACGTTGTCAAAGAAAATACACCAACCTCACTCACCTGCTGATCAGTCAAAGTCCGCGAACCTGGCACGGACTCTGTACCATCAAAAACCAAAGAGGTTCGTGCAAGCCCACCAAGATTTCCTCCAGATGGCGAAATGAGTTGATGACTCAAACCAACCGTACCTTGGTAGCTTGGCGCGCTCCCACCTCCATTACATTCTGCTTGAGCAGTGACACTAAAATTACTTCCCGCTGAAGTCAGCACAGAGCAAGCAGCAAGTGCAGCCTGACTCCCTCCTGCACAGGCTGCATTCGCATCATCAGCTTGGATGGTTATTCGTTGAGGCGATACAACAAAAGGGTCTACCGTGACGGCCAAAGCCGAAAATTCAGGTACAGAACCGTCATAAGGCGCTTCATCATGCAGAACATTTAAACCCAGAACTTCACCTACATCATCATAGGCCAATGCGACACTCGCCACGCCGGCATTAAAGTTAGCAGATACATTAATACTGGCCGGCTGGGTTTCACTCACGCCGACGCCATTAAATAAAATGCTTCTTGGCAGTCCAGTATCTTTGACACCCGGAGACTGAGCGATATCCGTATTCACATCACTCCACACTTTCAGATTCTTGGATCCGTCAAATCCAGTCAGCACATTACAACTACCTCCGCCGGTTAGATCCTGACCGAACGCCGTCAGGGTAAAGTTACTCGACGCTCCACATACAAAGCTCGCGGGGCTAGAGGCCAAAAAGCCAGACGCTCTAAAGTCGGTACCTGAAGTCGCAGAGCTACTGATCGCCAAGAAAGAATCCTCTACAGTCACACGAAGATCTGAGTTCTCGTTTTGATGGAACAGATAAAAATTGCGGGTACCGCTCTCACTACCGTCGAAGGTATAGGTCGATATCGGACTCCCTCCAGTGCTCGCTAGATAAAAGTCACTCAAGGTACTTTCATTGCTGCTCAGATTAATAGTGCCGGAATAATCTGACTTGGCAGCTAAGCCATCTGCACACATCGCCTGTACTTGAACAAGCGCCCGCGTTTGAGGACAAGCTAAAGAATATTGAGGTTGCGAGATAGAAAAACTACCCAAAGCACAGGAGCTTGTAGGATCACATATCCCACCGAAATCCAAAGTAGAAACGCCAGAACTGTCATAACTAATTTTAGAGTTTGAACCCAAGCTAATATTGTTTGCCGTTACAGCACCGCTGAGGTAACTCGTCGAAACGAAGCTCACGTCACCAACGGCATAAACGACACCTGCCATGGTCGCTGAATTAGGAAAACCAATATCGGAATACGCGTAGAGCAACAGACTGGAAGCAGTTACGCCAGTAAAGTCATTTACACCGGACGCGTTCAACAAGTTGCTTGAACCAATATTGAGCGTCTGATTCACAAATACCCTTGCTGTTCCGCCGCCAACCACATTGAAGCGCACCTGAGAGCCTAGCGTCAGCTGGTTAATCCAGTAATCGCCCGCGATAAGATTCACATCAGAGTTAAAACCGACATTCATGGTGTCAATAAAATATTCGTTGTACGCGGGGCTAACGCTCATCGTGGCTTGGCTACCGAGCGTCACGTTAGCATAGCCGTTAGTGGTTTGCCCCAAGATGCCCACGCTACTAAACCCGATGTTCAATGTTTCACTGTAACTTGCTGTATTCGGAAAGGTGCCCGGTGATATGGCCGCCACAGAACCCGGCTCTGCGCTGCAGTGCGACGACTCACAGCTTAATTGCCCGCTTCCGCCATTCGTCACGACGCTCCCAACAGGCAAGATAGTCGTCGGATTATTCAAGATCTGCGCATTGAAACCAAAGTCGACCGTACCATTTGCATGGCTATTAATCCCCGTGGCAAAACTGCCTGCACAGGAATCGACACAAGGCTGCGTTTCAGCCGAGGCCGCAATAATTTCTACAGCGGTTAACACTGTGTCATAGAGTCGAAGCTCGTCCAGCGTCCCAAAGGCCGAAGAGGCAGGTGCAATGTTGTAAGTCGAGGAGTTGTCGCCGAAGAATACCGATCCAACATCACCAAGCACACCATTCGTATTAAACGTCTGGCTCGCTACTTCTGTTCCATTCGCGAATATTTTGAGTTCATCGGCAGGCATGTCCCAAGTGATCGCGAGATGAACCCAGTCACCGGCATTAAAAGTATTGACCGGAGAAGTCAGATTGAAATCGCCATCAGCAGCATCCTCAAGAGAAAAACGCAAGGCGCCACTATTCAATTTCGCGAGATAAAAATATTTGTCATTGGTGTTGTTTAGAATGCGGGTACTCGCATCCAAAAGGGTACGATTTCCTGACCCAACCCAATCTTGCTCAGCGCGATACCACAACATAATGGTTCCGGCATCGCCTAGGTCATCATTAACATCAACCTGCGAGTCGACCGCATCAATAATCGCGACCGAGCTGTTCTCTGGAATATCAATCGCACGGCAAACGTAACCATCTTCATTCGAAGCGGGGTCGCCCAAAGTCACCCCGTTATTGCCGTTTCCGGTATAGTCTTCAATCGCCACGCCAGAGCCTGTAAAAGGCGTTTGCTCAAACGGGAAATGCGCTATTAGGCTATTGCTCGCACAAGGTCGCGTATCATTGAAAAGAGCAGTAACTTCAGCGTCACTGAGGACTTTCGAGTAAATCCGCAATTCATCGAGTTTTCCCCGAAAGTATTCCTCGGTGCCGCCCGTATCCTCTATCCGACCGATACTACTAAAACTGTTGCCAATGACTCCGGCAATACCTGTGCCGCTCCTGTTCAAGGAGCCATCAATATAAATCTTATAGGCGCCAGAACCCGAATCACGCGTCAACACAACGTGGTGATATACATCGTCGTTTATTGCGACCGTAGATTTGGTTGAGTACTGGTTTCCAACGGATAGACCAATTCTTCCGCTCGCATCTAACCACCCCCAAAAAATGTCATCCGAACCTCCTGCCTGCTCAACACCCGCTATGCCGGGTGCGCGCCAGCCGGTGTTATTACCGGTTTGAGTGGTTTTGATCCAGAAACTCATCGATGCGGTCGTACGCAGGCGACTATAAATATCTGCA
>NZ_LWFT01000743.1:0-4574 GCF_001635105.1 Oleiphilus sp. HI0079 | reverse complement strand
CCCCGGCTATCAAGAGTCGGTCGCTAAGACGCGTCGAGCTAATGCGCAGGGCGAAATGCTTGCCTTATCTTCGGCGCTAGAACGACGTTATTCAGAGGTTAATCATTATTCTGATGCGGCTGCTGCAGGTGCTGATACCGGAGCGCCTGATGCATCTTTATACATAATTGAACCTGAAGTAGTGCAGTTCTATACCATTACGATTTCAGAGACAGATGGAGGCGTTGCGGATACAACTGCAGCACAAAGCTACGAGATATCAGCAGTTCCAGCAGGCGGTATGACGGGGGATCGTTGCGGTACTATGACCTTAAACAGCGCTGGAGTTAAATCGCCAACAAATCCGGCTGATTGTTGGCGCTAGTCTCAGCGATAGAATAAGCGCGTTTTTCAGAGTTTTTAAAGGGTCAGGCCTCAGCGGGGTCTGACCCTTTTTTATATGAGCTAACATCGCTATGAGCAACGTACAGGGTTACCGCTGCTGTACTCGAGTATTCCGTCATTATTTCGATCTCGGCCAAAGTAAGGTCGCCCTGCAGTATTGATGATAACCGGAACCGCGG
Source organism: Oleiphilus sp. HI0079 (assembly GCF_001635105.1). Classification (NCBI taxonomy): domain Bacteria; kingdom Pseudomonadati; phylum Pseudomonadota; class Gammaproteobacteria; order Oceanospirillales; family Oleiphilaceae; genus Oleiphilus; species Oleiphilus sp. HI0079. Next base: position 4,011 of record NZ_LWFT01000743.1, on the reverse strand, counting down.
TCTTTAATTCGTCGTTTTCATGGCAGACTGTAAATGTGCCATTCTGGAAGTTGGTCATGCCATTTGCACGCATTTCTAGATAGTCTTTGTTTTGAAATGAACCCCAACGTATCTGGCTGGAATCGTTTGCGAGATCGTAAATCCGTACGAGCTCATCTCCGGCATTAAAATTTTTATCTGCGTTATTGTTGCGATAGACCAGTATCTTGTCCGACCAAGACTTGTCGCATTCGACGGAATTTTTGGTAGGGCAAAGAAAAATAGATTTACCTTCTTTAATGGCGAGACTTCGCGCAAACATGACGGCGCTTACAACACTACGGGCATTGTTTTCAACGCGGTATTTTTCAATGATTGGAAACGCGCCGAAGGCGACGCTTGTCGTAATTGTGATGATGGCGAGCGCTATCAGCAGTTCGATAAGGGTAAAGCCAAAATGGCTTTTGGGTGTCGTGAGCATATCATCAGTCCTTTGATGGTTTGTTCGTACGAGAAAGGTCAAATTGTTGCGAGTTCGTCCTGAACTCAAGCTCCATTTTCTTTTCTCAGCGCGTAGAATACAAGGCTCGCCTAAATGATTAGGCTCCATTGGTCAGATTCTAGAAATACTTTAAAGGTTTCCTGTTAATGAAAGTTGTCGTGGTTGGTGGTGGCGCAATAGGGATGTTACAAGCCCGAAGTTTTGCCGGAGAAGGCTACGATGTAGTCATTGTTGACAAAAGTGCGCTTGGGCGAGAAGCGAGCTGGGCTGGTGGCGGGATTATTTCACCACTCTATCCTTGGCGTTATTCGGAGCCGGTCACCGCACTAGCTTCACGATCGCAGGCGTTGTATCCCGATTTAGTGGCGGCACTGCATCAAGAAAGCGGCATCGATCCGGAATACTCTGGCCATGGTTTGTTGATGTTGCAGGTTGAGGGGAAAGATCAGGCGATCCGTTGGGCTGCCAAGAATGGCCCTTGGCTAGAAGAGATTAAAGCTGCGCAATTGTATGCACTCGAGCCTGCATTAGGGCAAGGCCATGAAAGCTCACTATGGATGCCGAGCGTAGGAAGTGTGCGTAACCCGCGCTTGTTGAATGCCCTACGTGCACTCATGCATGAACATCCGGCTATCGAAGTGATCGAGAATGATGGGCTGGCGCGATTTGATGAGCGTGGCGTCACCTTAGAATCTGGCAAGCGCGTAGACGCTGACAGCGTGGTATTTTGTTCTGGTGCGTGGACGTCTTCGCTCCTGCCGAATCAGCGCATAAAGATTGAGCCGGTAAAAGGCCAGATGATTGTCTTTGATGCACCGCAGGGTTTTGTAAATCGTGTTGTTCTCAGTGACGGCCGCTATGTCATTCCCCGCCGTGATGGCAAGGTGGTCGTTGGCAGTACATTGGAATACTGCGGGTTCGATAAGACCACAAACGATGAGGCAAGACAAAGCTTGTATGGAAGCGCATTGGCCTTGTATCCAGAGCTTAAGAGATATCCTGTGATTCACCAGTGGGCCGGCTTACGTCCGGGTTCGCCGAATGGCATACCGAGTATTGGACCTATTTCCGGCTACGAGAATGTATATGTAAATGCCGGGCATTTTCGCAATGGTTTGGTACTCGCGCCAGCGTCAGTGGAACTACTTAGCGATCTTGTTGCCAAGCGGGCCTCAAAAATTGACCCGAAGCCATATATCCCCAGTCCTTAAGCGGAGAATGATCAGGCTTGGACTATACTTACAACTAAGCCCCAAAGTGGAGAAAGTGGATGAAATCATATATTGCTCAAACGGCCCTACTTGCTGCTGTGATTGGTGTAAGCGCACCAGCTATCGCTGCAGATCAAGACTGTAAGAAACTAAAGGCCAAGGTCGAACAGGAACTGAAGGACAAAGGTGATTCAGGGTCATATGTTCGTATCTATGAAGCCGATGATAAGGTGGAAGGTAAAGAGATAGGATTTTGCTATAACGGAGCCCGTAAAGTTGTTTTGTTTGAAGTAGATCCTGCATAGCGTCATCGTCAAATACGCATCATGCGTAGTTTTGGGCATTGACCGGTTTACGGGCAGCAAAAGAGAGAATCTCGACTAGTCTCCAAATGCGACTTAACTCGACCGGAGACGACTCATGAAAAATCTAATTGCTTGGCCTTTTGCCATTGCTTTGCTTTTAGCGCCTTTGCTTGCCAGTGCAGAACTCAAAGACTGTGATGAGCTGAAGGACGAGATTGAAGCGAAGATTAAGAATAACGGCGTTAAAAGTTTCAAGCTGACAATCGTTGGTAAAAGCGACGCTGCTGAAGGCGAGCAAGTTGGGAGCTGCGAGGGTGGCACCAAAAAAATCATGTATGTGAAAGGTTAGTTTGCTGATAGAACTTTGACTGGCTTGATGGATGAGCGCTTACTGAGTTGATTCGTCAGAGTAAACAAGGCCAAACCTCTTCTAAGCATCGATGCTCGTTGCTTCGCATTTCAAAATAACATAGCCGCGGTATCTAAACGCGCGCGTATTAAACTGTTCATTTGAGCACGCAGGCTCTACACTGCGCCGATATCGTCAGCGCACTCGCTTGGAGCTATCACCTTGACTTCGTCAAACTCAGAATCTTTTTCTTCGCTTACTCTCAAACCGGAGCTTCTTGAAGCGCTGGCGCGTCTTGGCTACGCATCAATGACTGAGATTCAGGCAGCCGCTTTACCCGCTTTGCTTGATGGTAAGGATCTTATCGGTAAAGCTAAAACCGGGAGTGGTAAAACCGCGACGTTTGCCTTGTCTTTGTTGAACAAACTTCAGCCTAAGCGTTATCGCATTCAAGTGTTGGTGTTGTGCCCGACAAGAGAGCTTGCGACACAAGTCGCCGATGAAACCAGAAAGCTAGCGAAGGCCATGCATAATGTTAAGGTGCTGACGCTGTGTGGAGGGCAGTCGATTGGTCCTCAAATTGGCTCGCTTGAGCATGGGGCGCACATTATTGTTGGTACGCCCGGGCGTATTCAGGATCACTTGCGCAAACGAACATTGGACTTATCTAACGTTGAGACGCTCGTGCTGGATGAAGCGGATCGTATGCTTGATATGGGCTTCATGGAGGAGGTTGAGCAGATTGCAGAACAGTGCCCGCGAGAGCGCCAAACTCTGTTATTTTCAGCAACCTTTCCAGATAAAATCGCCACTCTTGCTAAGAAAATTCTTCAAGCACCTGTTCAAGTAACGGTTGAGGGTGAACATAGCGATGCGCACATTGAGCAGCGGTTTATAGAAGTAGAAGAGCGAGACAAGCTCGAGCTGCTTTCTCGGGTGTTACGCGCAACACAGGCACCAACAGCGATTGTGTTTGCGAACATGAAACAGGATTGTGCTGATATAGCGGAGTTCTTAAGCGATCAAGGTGCCAGCGCGTTAGCTTTGCATGGCGATTTAGAGCAGCGCGAGCGAGATTCAGTGTTAACTCGCTTTGTTCAAGGCAGTTGCCGAATTCTAGTTGCGACGGATGTCGCTGCCCGAGGCCTGGATGTGGACGACGTAGCCTTAGTGGTGAACGCAGACTTACCACGAGATGATGAAGTCTACGTGCACCGTATCGGTCGAACCGGTCGAGCGGGAAGCTNTGGCAAGGCCTATAGTTTTTATACGCCAAAGCAGCGCTATAAGCTTGAACGACTCGCCGACGAACGTCAGCAGGAGCTAGAGTTTCTTGATGGTAGTAGCTTTAAAGCAAAAGGCGATTATCCTCAAGCGGACTGGGTAAGCATCGAAGTGTCTGGTGGTAAGCGAGATAAAGTGCGCCCAGGTGATTTGCTAGGAGCTCTGACAGCAAAGGGCGGTTTAGATGGTTCTGATGTAGGAAAAATTCGCATTGTGCCAAACGCGAGCTTTGTTGCCGTAAAAGCAGATTTAGCGAGAAAAGCGCTGAACATGCTCAATGAGGGCAGCATTAAAGGCCGCAAGTTTCGAGCGCGTAAACTGAAGTAACCCGTGTTCATTTCCTCGCTCGATATGGAGTCATAGCGCTCAAGCTGTTTTAGT
>NZ_LWFT01000742.1:0-6766 GCF_001635105.1 Oleiphilus sp. HI0079 | reverse complement strand
TTTTGGAAAAGCAGCGATCTGATTCTTCAGGCTTCGACATTGTTTTTTTGGATCCACCTTTTCGTAAAGGCTTGTTGGTAGAAGTACTGAATCGTCTTGATTCAAGCGCAGTACTCAATAGAGATGCACTGGTTTACATCGAAACCGAATCAGAACTTGCTACTTTGGCTATCCCGAAATCTTGGAATGAGCTGAAAGCTAAGAAAGCAGGGCAGGTGAATTATCGGCTTTTCAAAGCCGGCTAAAGCCTTGTCAGAATTAAATTTCCAAACTGATCCGTTTCAAGGGTCCAGCCGTCCGGTATCCAAGTCGTAGAAATGGCTTCGGTAATAATTGCTGGGCCGCTTAGGATTGTGTTTGCCGATATGCGTTCTCGCGAATAGATTTTACAGCCGTTTTCTTCTTTGTATTCGTTTGTCTGGTGTGCATTCCAAGTACCTAGTGATTGAATGCTCGCTTCACCCTCTACGCTTAATTTCAGGTTAACTAGCTCAAGAGGTTTATCGAGACGGTGACCGAAGCGTTGCTCATGCGCTTTTTCAAACAATTCAGCACTGTTCGCGTTATAGCCGACCTCTATCGTATAGCTTTGACCGAGATATCGAAGATCGAGATGTTTTTTGATGTAGCCGGTGCTCACCAATTCGGGACTCTCTAATCTGATCTCTTGCTGCATTCTTTCAAACATCGTCTCTAGGTCGCTGTGTGATATGTCGCCAAACGGCTTTATATGACTTCTTGTGCTGGTGCGCATTAGCGGGGCAGTGAGCATGCCGAAAGCGGAGAGCACTCCAGCATTGCGCGGAATAATCGCGCTTGTCATGTTGAGTTGATCCGCTAGTGAACAAACATGCATACCACCAGCACCGCCAAAGCAGCACAGCACAAAATCCTTCGGCGCATGCCCTTGTTTTACCGAGATATTATGCAACGCCGCAACCATTTGTTGTTCCGCTATTTGAATAATGCCTTTAGCGGTTTCCTCTACGCTTAGACCGAGTGGTTCTGCAAGGTTTCTAATCGCTGTTTCTGCCGCTTCAAAATTCAGATCTAACGAGCCTCCTAACTTTGCGGAGCGTGGTAGACGGCCTGAGACAAGATTAGCATCGGTTACGGTCGCCAGTTCGCCACCCAGACCGTAGCAGGCTGGTCCGGGTTTTGAGCCTGCTGACTCAGGTCCTACGTGAAGCATCCCAGCGTCATCTATCCACGCGATTGATCCGCCTCCAGCTCCAATGGTGGCCATGTCTAGCATCGGAACTGCGACCGGCCAATTCGCAATCTGGGCTTCGTCGCTGAGTTTGAAGTCGCCATTCATCAGAGATACGTCCGTGCTTGTACCTCCCATGTCGAAGCTCAAGATTCTAGGTTTCTTGAGTTTTTTTCCCAGCAAGCGCACTGCAGAAAGTCCTCCAGCTGGACCGGATAGCAAAAGATTTACTGCGCGATTTTTTGCTTGATCAAGGGTTAGTAGGCCTCCTGAAGATTGCATAATAAAGGCATCACAACCGCTAAGGTCGGTCTGTAAAGAGCTCAAATATTGCGAGACCTTTGGGCCAAGAGATGCGTTCAGCCATGTTGCGATGCCGCGTTCGTACTCTTTGTAAACGGGCAGGACAAAGGATGAACGGGATACGAATCCAAAAGGTTTAAGTGCCCTTTCCAAGCGCCGCTCTTCATCATCATTCAGAAACGAAAATAGCAGATTTATGGCGATCGCCTCGACACCAAGTTGTTTGATTTTGTAGACGAGGTTGTCGATGTCTGCATCGGCTAATGGTTGAATGATCTTGCCTGTCGCATCGCGTCTGCAATCAACCTCGAGACAATACTCCCGGGGCACTGGAGGCGCTGATTTTGTGGGACTTAGGTTGTAAAGCTCTTTTCGATTTTGCCGGCCAATTGTCAACACATCCCGAAAACCTTTATTCGTAACATAAGCCGTTCGCGCCCCTTTTCCCTCAAGCGCCGCGTTTGTTGCTACGGTGCTGCCATGGATGATCTTTATGGCTCCCTTATCAAGCAAGCTATCGACACCGAGCTCTCTGACCCCTTGGATAATTGCTTCTGCAGGGTTTTCTGGTGTCGAGAGGACTTTGTGCGTCTCGAGTGAGCCATTTTCATGCACCAATACGAAATCGGTAAAAGTGCCGCCTGCGTCAATGCCTAAATGTTTGATTTGGGTGTCGAGCTTCGTAGACAATGTTGCGCCTTACAGATTCAAATACAGAGAAATAATGTGCCAGAGCTTCCAGAAGTAGAAACTACGCGCAGAGGTATTTTGCCCTACAGTGAGGGGAAAGTCCTGCGAGAGATTATAATTCGTGACTCGCGTTTGCGTTGGCCTGTTTCCCAAGAACTGGTTGATTGGCAAGCCGATCAAGTACGTTCTCTGGATCGGCGCGGTAAGTACATTATTATGGGGTTCGACGCTGGTAGTATCCTGATCCACCTGGGTATGTCTGGCAGTTTACGGGTTGTTCAGCATTCGGAGCCCGTCCAAAAGCATGATCATCTTGACTTCGTATTTGAGCAATCACGCTTGCGTTTCAATGACCCAAGGCGTTTTGGATCCATATTGTGGACTGGCGAGTGGCGAAATCATGCGCTGATTTCTCATCTTGGTCCGGAACCCCTTTCTGAAGCCTTTGATACGGCGTATTTGTATCAAGCGTCACGCAACAGGAGTGTCGCGGTGAAACAATTTGTTATGGATAGTAAAACGGTTGTGGGTGTTGGCAATATCTACGCAAATGAGGCCCTTTATCTCTCTGGCATCCACCCAAACCGCCCGGCAAACAAAGTTTCTAAAGTGCGGTATGAGCGTTTGGTGATGAATATAAAGCAAGTGCTTACTTCTGCTATAACTCAAGGAGGAACTACTTTGAGGGACTTTGTTGGAGGCGATGGTAAACCTGGTTATTTCCAGCAGAAGTTGTTTGTATATGGTAGGCATGGCGAGCCGTGTAAAGGTTGCGGCGCGGCGCTAAAAGAGCTGAGACTGTCTGGTCGTAGCACTGTATATTGCGGAGTATGTCAAAAATAGCCTTTAAACTCGTCGTTGAATAGCACAACAAATTAGACAGAATCTAAACAGCAGCTATAGTTAAATCATTCACTTAACCTATTCTTTTAGAATTATCTTTAAATACGTTCGGCTCTGGTGGAGGAGTTTCGATGCACCAAAAAATCAAGCAAATATTGTTTAGTCTTGCCCTGTCTTTGACTTTGGCTCTTCCAACAATTGCGCACGCAAATACAATTAGTGAAACACCAAGCTCATTGGCAATGACAGGAGACGCATTATTTGTTCGTCCAGTCATGTTGGTAACGACCGTAATTGGTGCTGGAATTTTTATCATTTCTTCGCCATTTTCGGCCTTGGGTGGAAATTTCGGCGAATCTTTTGAGGTGTTGGTTGAGGGGCCGTTCGAGACTACGTTTGTTCGTTGCCTTGGCTGCACGATCAATGGAAGAAAAGCTTCGGAAGTCGTTGAGCAAGAAGACGACGAGAACGAATAGTCTCTGGAAAGAGAATGAGAAACGCGTGCATGGTTATTCCTGCCCGCGTTTTTTTTGTGCGCCAAATTCGGAATTTCCGGCTAAATGTTTATCCCTTAATGTAGTTAGGCCAAGGGAACTCTACATCACCAACCGCATGGAAATGAGGGTTAAGGATGTCTTCTTTGGTATTGTATTGAAGTGGCGTTAAGTCAGGTTTATATATTTCCCCTCCAGCTCCTTTCAATACTGCATGCGCTGCTGCAGTGTCCCACTCACTGGTGAGAGCCAACCGAGGGTACCAGTCTGCGCTGCCTTCAGCGCATGCGCAGATTTTTAGCGAGCTTCCCATGTCTATCCTAGAGATGTTCGAGAAATCTTGAGATAGGGAGTTAAGTAAGTCGTCTAGGGCTTCAGCTCCGTGACGGCGACTTCCGACTACTTTTAGTTCGCCACCCAGTTTCAGAGCTTGAGCCTCGAGCCTCTCTTCGCCGGCCCTATCTTTTCTCACGCTACCGAAATCCGTGCCGCCGAAATAGAGTTTATCCAAAACCGGCACGTAGACGTAGCCGAGAATCGCCTCTCCATCGCGAATCAATGCAATATTGACGGTAAATTCACCATTCTTATTGATGAATTCTTTGGTGCCATCGAGAGGGTCAACTAACCAATACTCGGACCAAGTGCCACGGATATCATAGCCTGGCAAGCCGCCTTCCTCGGAGAGGATCGGAATGTCTGGAGTTAGCTCGAGCAAGCTCTTCTCAATAATTCTGTGCGCTGCAATATCGGCTTGGGTAACAGGTGAGTCATCGGACTTGGTGTCTATGTCCAATGGCGCCTCTTGCTGGTAAACCTTCAGGATGGCTTGACCGGCTTCTCTTACAATGCGCTCTAGCGCGGGAAACAACTCTCTTAAATCTGACATATCTTCCATGCTTAGTTAGAATGCAGTGAATAAACGCGACCTGAGTATAAAGACTTTGATGCTCGACTGGAATGAAATAGACACGGTCTTCCTTGATATGGACGGCACCTTGCTGGACCTGCATTATGATAACTACTTCTGGCTGCACCACCTGCCGAAGCGTTATGCAGAGATGAAGTCGATGACAGAAGAACAGGCCCGGGATTATCTTGGAGAGTTCTTCCATAGTCTCAAGGGCACGCTGAACTGGTATTGCTTCGATTATTGGGCCGACTTGTTGAATATCGATTTGCTTAGTCTCAAGCATGAAGTGAAAGATAAAATTGCTTTTCGGCCACATGCCCAGACTTTTTTGCAGTTATTGGCGGAAGCGCATTATCGAGTAATTCTCGTTACGAACTCCCACAGAGCAGGAGTTGAAATCAAGATGCAGTGCACCAATTTGGGTGATTATATTGATGAGATACATACTTCGCATGACTTTGGGGTACCAAAAGAAGATCCGGTTTTTTGGCAGAAGTTGAATCAGGCTTTGCCCTTTGACCCAGAAAAGACGGTCTTTTTTGATGACAATGAAGACGTCCTATACTCAGCAAAGCAAGCCGGTTTAGTACATTTGATTAACATTGAGCAGCCAGATAGTCAGGGTGCAATCAGGCAAGAGAGTCCGTTTCCCCTGTTAAAGTCGTTTTTAGATATATTACCGAATTCATGAGTAAGCAGAACAACGCAGAAGTTAAGGTCCGCATTGATAAATGGCTTTGGGCTGCCCGTTTTTTTAAAACGAGAACACTGGCAAAAGAAGCCGTCGAGGGTGGGAAAGTGGAGTACAACGGGCAACGTTGTAAACCAGGAAAAACAGTTGATGTGGGTGTTGAGCTAACAATCCGGCAGGGTTGGGTAGATAAAGTCGTGATTGTAAAAGGCATCTCAGATAGACGGCAAAACGCAACGCTTGCCCAAGTATTGTATGAAGAAACCGAGGAGAGCTTCGAAAAACGCGAGCAGAAGCTTGCTGAACGAAGGGCCGAGCGTGAGAGTCAGCCTGTTGCTTTTCGTCGACCTAATAAGCGTGATAGGCGTTTGATTCACCGTTTTAAAGAAGAACGAAACGATTAAACAGAGAGAAGTATATATGCTTGAAGGTGATTCATTTCAAAAATTTATGTTTGACGAATGCCACATTCGAGGTGAAATCGTCAGGCTTTCAGATAGCTTTCTACAAGCGATAGAAGGTAAGCAATATCCAGCGGTTGTGAGGCAATTGCTTGCCGAGGCAACGGCCGCCACGCTGCTGATGACCGGAACACTTAAGTTTGAAGGGCGTTTGTCGTTGCATGCTCGTGGGCAGGGCCCTCTAACCCTGTTGATGGCAGAAGCAACGAATATGAGGAGCTTTCGAACGATTGCTAATTATACTGACGACATGCCGAACGAAGGCGAGCTGAGGATGCTTTTAGGTAAGGCACAACTCGCCATTACTATCGATCCAGAGAAAGGCAACCGCTACCAGGGTATCGTGCCACTGGAGCACGCGACGATGGCCGAATGTCTTGCGCGATACTTCGACCTTTCAGAGCAGCTAGAAACACATTTTATGTTCGCTTCTGATGAAGACGGCTGTTACGGGTTGATGCTACAGCAGTTGCCGGATTACAAACTCATGGAAGATCAGGATGCATGGGATCGAATTCGGCAGTTGAGTGAAACGCTGGGATTTGAAGAGCTCAAAGCGCATGGTAATGCTGAGATTCTCCACCGTCTTTACCATGAAGAGAAAGTTTCTGTTTTCGAAAGTGAGCCTGTTCAATTCCAATGTTCTTGCTCGGAACAACGGTCTTTGGCTTCTATTGAAGCCTTAGGTATTGAAGAAGCATTAAACATTCTCGAAGAAGAGTCGGTCATTCAGGTGGATTGCCAGTTTTGTGGGCGGCATTATGAGTTTGATCGCGCGAAAATTAACACTGTGTTTAATATCGGCAAGCCGCACTAGGGCTATTCATAGCAGGTATAGAGCGCATAAAACGCGAGAGTCGAAAAGCCTGTCGTTTTTTGTACAGCCTTTTGGCATAATAGCGCACCAATTTTAAGCGGGTTTTGACTCGCCTAAATGCAAATTTCAATTTCTGGTGAGGTCAAAGTGAGTAACACTTTTGTTGATCTAAGTTCAGCGCAACTTGTTGAACACGCGCTTGAGCGCAAAGAAGGCAGCTTAGCCGCAAACGGTTCTTTGGTAGTGACTACAGGTAAAAGAACTGGTCGGTCTCCTATGGATCGTTTTATTGTTGAAGAGCCAAGCACTTCTGATGCTATCTCATGGGGTCCGATTAACCGCCC
>NZ_LWFT01000741.1:0-7252 GCF_001635105.1 Oleiphilus sp. HI0079 | reverse complement strand
ATAGCTATTCGTGCTCGCCCAAGGTGAAGATTTTCGATAATGAAAAACAATAACAAGTCATTGCTTTATAATGAAAAATGCCCGCTGTGCACCAGCGATGACTGCCTTCTATATTGGCAAGGACAAAACCCAACTCGAGATTACCTTCATTGCCAACACTGCGACCTTGTATTTGTCCCTTCTAGATTTCAGTTATGTTCAGAAGAAGAAAAAAAAATATACGATCAACATGAAAACAATCCGCAGGATGAACGCTACCGAAAATTCCTCGGAAGACTATTTGCCCCGATGAGCACCATGCTTTCAAAACCTAGCAAAGGGCTCGATTTTGGGTCAGGGCCAGGACCAACGCTTTCCAAGATGTTTGCAGAGCAAGGTCATCAATGCGCTATTTACGATAAGTTCTACGCAAACGATACAAGCACGCTCGGAAAAGACTACGGGTTTGTTAGCGCTACAGAGGTTGTCGAACACCTTGCCAACCCTAAGGACGTCTTTGGAATGCTTTTCAGCCTCACTGAAAAAACCAAAGGGCCAGTTGGAATAATGACAAAGCTACACCCCCAAGACCGAAAATCGTTCATGCAATGGCACTATAAAAATGACCCAACCCACATTGCTTTCTTTAGCCACATAACAATGGAAAAGCTTGCAAAAAGCTATGACAGAGACCTTCTTATACTTGGCACGGATGTCGTTATATTTACCAACAAGAAAAGAACATCATAAAAAAAGCGACTATTAAGTCGCTCATGCTTTCTCTAAAGTTCAGCGAGCAAGTTAGTTATGTTGTGCCTTGGACTGCGGCCCGGTTTGATGCTCAACAACTCCTGCCTCAGCTTCGACAACCTTTTTCGTCCCAGACATTACGCCAATCATAAACAAGAATTCGCACACCACGAACAACGGCCCTATTAACAGACCCGATAAATCGTCTACAAAGGCTGGTTTTTTGCCTTCATAAAAGTGCCCGACAAACTGAAAGACCCAACCAACCACGAACAGCCCAACACCCCACGCCAGCCAAACAGCCGTGCTCGAAGCTGCGATTCCTTGTGAAAAATACAAGCAAACACTGAATAGCGCCGTCATTAACACCGCTAGCGGAACACTTAACATCAGGTAATAGACCGAAGCGGCACACACAAGCAAATGCGAAGGCGTTAAAGCAAAACCAAACAGAACAAACTCAGGCCTTGCTAAAAGTACGGTGATCGCAAACACGATCATAGGAATGCCAATAAAATGTGTCGCGATATTGCGCGGGTCACGGTGATACTTTGCATACATAGAAAGCTGGTCGGTGAGCGTTTTCATTCTTTACAGTCCTTGATCTTGGTGGAGTGAGACATCTTAAAACGAAGTGCGAGGAGAATAGTAAAACGAAGTGACGCGCAAATCTGTCATGTAGCCGACACTTTAAGACGGCATCGCCGCTAACTTGAGCGCCTCCAAATCCCGCACCTTGATCTTTCCATACTCTAACGAGATAACTCCCCGCTCCTCTAGCCCCCGAAGAATCTGATTAGCGGTCTGCCTTGAAATCGAGAGCATCGCCGCTAAGCTCGCTTGATCAACATTGATCACCAAATCAGAACGAATCTGATTGAGAGCCGCATTCTCCGCCATCAGGAAGATGCGCTTTGTAAGTCGTTTTGACGCCGGCAGCAATGCCATATCTTCAATAAGACCAAAACTAAGCCGCAGCTTATTTGAAAGCATAATGCCGAAGTCTCTCCAATAAACAGGCTTTAAAGTCAGCAAGGCCTCCAAACTACTCTGAGGTATAAACAGCAAATCAGTATCAAGGGCCGCGACAGCATCATGCGTGCGCGGATCACTATCAAACAACGCGAGCTCTCCAAACCAATCTGGTGGATCGATAAAAGTGAGTAAAGACTCTTTACCCTCTTTGTTGTGGCCGGAAATTCGAATGCTTCCATCCAAGACCGCAAACACACCATTGGCAGACTCTCCTCGACTGAAAAGTCGCTGCCCCGCTTCTATGGATTTCAGATGCGCCCGCTCAAGCACATCGGATTTGAAGGCGTCACTCCTACTCGAAAACCACTTGCCGTTTTCCAAGACACTCTGAAACTCGTTCATCGCGGCCCCCTAACTATCGAAGCACTCTCATGGGTGGAGCTCTGAGAGAGCTGCGCAATAAGACATAACCTAGACTACCAAGTACAAGTGCACTTAATAGCGGGAAACTTAGCCACAAACCGGCATGAATGACCACTTCTGAGCTTAAAAACAGCCCGGTTACCAGATTTAAACCAAGTTCAGCGCAGAACAAGCCTGCCGCCGCACCCACAGCACCTAGCGCTGCGAATTCAATAAAATAACTCGCACGCAAGGTTTTGGCTGTCACACCAAGCGTTCGCATGATACCCGCTTCTCGCTCTCGCTCCTGCAATTTCGCAGCCGTGATTGCTGAAACGACAAGCAGGCTGGCTGCGAGAATCATCGATAGAACTAACTCCAACATTAAGCTGACTTGAGCAACAATCCCGCGCACCTTATCAATCAATGCGTCTACCTCAAGTATGCTCACTGTTGGAAATTGACGACCAATCTTATTCAGGAGCACCTTACCGTTAGCATCCAGATGAAACGAAGTGATGTAGGTTCTTTCATAGTCATCCAAACCTCCAGGCTCAAAGAACACATAGAAGTTTGGCTGCATGCTATCCCACTGCACACTTCGAATACTCTCCACTTTTGTCTCGATTCGACGTGGACCAATGGAAAAGCTCAATGCATCCCCAACTGAAATGCCGATATTTTCAGCTAATTCAGCTTCGACTGAAACGCCCGTCAGCGGCGATGAATCCTCATCAAACCAACGCCCCTTAAGAATTTCGTTATCAGCGGGTAATTTTCCCACCCAACTAAGATTCAGCTCTCTATTTAGAGCACCAACGTCTTTTGTGACCGCTACTTTCACATCAACACCATTGATGTGACTCAAGCGCCCTCTCACCATCGGGTAAAGACGGGATGGCTCTATACCCTCGTCTTCGAGAACAGCGTTGAGCTCGGGTATTTGGTAATCCCGAATATTGATGAGAAAGTGATTAGGCGCATCTTCGGGGAGCTGCGCCTGCCACTGAACAAGCAAAGAGTCCCTCACAATAAAAATAAACGCCAAAAGACAAAGCGCAAAAGCGTAAATGCTGGCTTGAAAAACAGTCTTTGATGGCTCTGCCTTCAAATGATCGAATGCCAGCGAAAGCGCGCTTCCACGGCGTCGCAACAAAATATCCGCTGAGACAAACCTAACAAGCAAATACACGATGCTTCCAACAACCAAAACTAAGGCCAAACCAGAAACTAAAAACAACAAAACAAGGCGGAGATTTTCGGTATAAACCACCAGTAAGCACGCAAGCAAACCGGCCACAAACAAATAGGCTACCCGAGAACCGCTTGCGAGCCTCCCAGACTCCGGGCGCAAAACAGCATGAGGACTAACGGACCTTAATGACAGAATTTGTGGTAACGAAAAGCCAATTACCGAGATAGACGTCATCAGAGCAGCAACCCATACCGATGACGCCTGCAACTGAAACTGCGAGCTTAGATCAATTCCTTCAAACAACGGTCTAATGATATCGAGCATATAGCTCGCTATGAGACTACTCACGAGAATGCCCAGAATCACAATAACCAAGGAAAGCGCGATCAGCTTACTAAGAAAAACGAGGAGGACATCTCTAGGCGTAAAACCGAGCGTTTTTAGAATCGCAACATCAATGACTTGCTGACTCGCATATTGCCGCGCAGATAGAGCGATGGCCAAGCTGCCAAGTAACACAGCGAGGCTAGATGCCAGAATAAGGTAAGACTCAGACCGTTCGATAGCGCTTGCGATAGCCGGCCTTCCGCCCTGCACACCTTGATAACGCTGACTCGAATTAACTCGGCTCTCAATCCAGGAATCGAATTCTTGCAGAGAATCAGTATCACCAGCGAAATAATAACGCCATTTTGCACGACTTCCGGGCTGAAGAACCTCAGTGCGCGCGACATCCGATCGATGAATCAAGACTCTTGGTTGTAAGCCTCCGATGTTAAAGCCAACATCGGGCTCTTGAATCAACGCACCAGCAAGCGCAAAGTCGGCCTCGCCTATTGCAATACTGTCTCCGACAGACACGCCAAGCAAATTAAACAGTCTGCTTTGCATGACACCTTTGCCTTGCTGCACAGCGATAGAGCTCGGACTTAACTTAAGCTCGCCCTTCAATGGATACGCTGAATCTACCGCCTTTACCTCAACCAATTGTGCGCCATCGTCAGAAAAAACCATCGTGCGAAACTCGACCGCCAAAGAACGTTTCAACCCTAGTTCATCCGACTTTGCGAGCCACGCTTCTGGCACCTCGCGAGGACTGACCAATTGACGATCTCCAGCCAATAACTCACTAGATGAAGTCACCAAGGTTTGCTTCATAAAATCCGATAAGGACAGAATGCTGACAACAGCAATAACGGAGACAAGACCAGACAAAAACAACAAGCGAAGCGATGTCAACTTGCGCTGCTGAGATAGCGATATAAATGCATGCTTTAGAAGCAAGCCGATCCCCGCACCAGTGTTAGGACGCGACATCTATAACGACCCCCTTCTCCAAGCGAATTTGCTGATCGCATCTCGCCGCAAGATCTTCATCATGCGTTACGAGCACTAGCGTAGTGCCTTGCTCTTTATTAAGTTGAAACAAACTTTCCACTATCTCTGAACCGGTATCACCATCGAGATTGCCCGTTGGCTCATCAGCAAAGAGAATCTGCGGTTCGCATGCGAAAGCGCGGGCGATTGCAACTCGCTGCTGCTCGCCACCAGACAGTTGCTTTGGCAGATGCGACAATCGGTCAGCTAAGCCCATTTTTGTGAGGAAGGCTTGCGCTCGAACCTTCGCATCCTTCATACCTTTTAGCTCCATAGGGAGCATGACATTTTTTAAAGCACTTAAATGATCAAGCAGATGAAAAGATTGGAACACAAAGCCCACCGATTCGCCTCGAACAGCAGCACGCTCATCTTCAGTCATCGAACCAAGCTCGTTCGATCCAAGCCGGACGGTCCCCGCAGAAGGGGTATCTAAACCAGCTAAAATTCCGAGCAAGGTTGTCTTACCCGAGCCGGACCTTCCTACTATTGCACACGAGCCACCCAGCGGAACTTCGAAGCTTATATCCGTTAAGACATCCAGCACCGAGTCGGGTAACTGAACCGATTTGGACACATTATTGGTAGATAGAGATAGTGCTTTTCTTGGCTTTTGAGTTAGCATAAATAATTCTAATTTTTTGGAGTGTTTAAGTGCGCTTACCGCTGATCATCATTCTTTCCCTATTCAGCTTACTGATAACTACGCATAAAGCGATAGCCGCAGATGAACAAGAGATTAAAATATTAGTCATGGGGGATAGTTTGAGTGCAGCTTATGGCATCCCCAAAGAACTTGGCTGGGTTAACCTCCTGCGAACCGAGTTAGGTGATGACTATTCGGTGATCAATGCCAGCATCAGTGGTGAAACAACGGGGGGCGGTTTAGCTGCTTTACCCCGGCATCTTGAGGAATATCAACCTGATCTAGTCATATTGGAATTAGGTGCAAATGATGGCCTGCGCGGCTTTCCTATCCCCCGAATGCGATCGAACCTTGAAGCGATGATTACGTTATCGTTGCAATCCGGCGCCCGCGTAATGCTGGTCGGAATACATATTCTGCCCAATTATGGGCGCAGATATACCGAGTCGTTTTATGCGGTATATCCAGAGTTAGCGGAAAAGTACGCGCTGAGCCTCGTTCCGTTCCTCCTAGACGGCGTCGCGCTCAATCCTGAATTAATGCAAGATGATCAATTACACCCCACCGCCGAAGCACAGCCACGGTTATTAAAAAACGTCCTATCTGCTCTGCAAGACGAACTAGAGGTAATTAGGGACAATTAAACCTTGGAGTTCAAGAATTCTAGCCCCTCACTCTCTGAAAAGTAGATTTGTTTGTCGGCCATGTAACCTACATGTCCGCCATATTTAGTTAGCTTAAGGTGGAAGTTTGGATTTCTCTCAGCAACATCAACCGGATAACAGCTTTTACTTAAGAACGGGTCGTCCGTCGAGGTGATCAACGCAGTAGGCACCTCTATAGAGTCAAGATGAGGGAGACTGCTGCTTTTAAGCCAATAGTCCAACGCACTGTCAAAACCATTCAACGGCGCGGTGTAACGCTCATCAAACTGGGCAAAGGTCTTAATCTTTTTAAATCCATCCAACGATATGTCATCTGGATACAATCTTTGTTTTTGCCGCAATTTCTCCTCGAGAGTGGATAGAAAATTGCGCATATATATACGGTTTGTTTTCTTAGCCAATACTTTCGAACTGCTCACCAAATCGCAGGGCACCGAGAACGCTAGCGCTGCTTTTACCTCCGTCGGTAAATACTGCTTCTCGCGCGATACGTATAATAGAGTCTTGTTCCCGCCGATACTGAATCCACACAACGCAATTTTATCGTAGCCTCGGCTTATCGCTTCGCGTACAAGCAGATCAAGATCTTCTGTCGATCCACTATGGTAGTTCTGCAGCCTCTTGTTCGGCACGCCCGCACAACTTCTATAATTCCAGGCAAGCACATCCCAGCCAGTGTCCAATGCTTGTGCGGCCATGCCAAGAACATAAGGGCGCCGGCTGTTGCCCTCCAAACCATGACTTATAATCAGCAAGCGTTTAGCGCTTGCACAATACCAATCGATATAAAGCTCATCACCATCCGGAGTTGCCAACACCTCCTCCATTGGAAGCTGCTTCAAGTGACGAACCTTACGAAACGAAGCAAGCACGGTATGAATGTGCGGATTTCTAAGCAAAAAAGGCGGGCGGTAAGAAAGGTGTTCAACAGGCATAAACGCCGCTCATCTGGTTGATTTATAAACAAAATTTGGAGCCAAATGTTAACACGTACAAATAATTCAAATAAGCGCGTTTTTTTTGTTGACGCTTTTTTTTGATCTGGGTAGTATTCGCGCCGTTGAGAAGTTCCCCGATAGCTCAGTTGGTAGAGCAACGGACTGTTAATCCGTGGGTCGCTGGTTCGAGCCCAGCTCGGGGAGCCAATTCTCCCTTCCTCTCAACAACATTCCTTGAAACGTATACAACGGATCCGTGGCAAACTCCATGACTTTGCCTAGTTCGAGCCCAGCTCGGGGAGCCAATTCTCCCTTACTCTCAACA
>NZ_LWFT01000740.1:0-7243 GCF_001635105.1 Oleiphilus sp. HI0079 | reverse complement strand
GGTGAGAACGTCGGTGTTCTTCTTCGTGGTACTAAGCGTGATGATGTTGAGCGTGGTCAGGTGCTATGTGTTCCTGGTTCGGTTAAGCCGCACACGAAGTTCGAGGCTGAAGTATATATCTTGAGCAAAGATGAAGGTGGTCGTCACACGCCATTCTTCCAAGGCTATCGTCCACAATTTTACTTCCGTACCACGGATGTAACAGGTGCATGTGAGCTTCCTGATGGCGTTGAGATGGTAATGCCAGGTGATAACGTACAGTTGACAGCTACTTTGATCGCACCAATCGCGATGGAAGAAGGTCTACGCTTCGCGATTCGTGAAGGTGGCCGCACAGTTGGTGCTGGTGTTGTTGCCAAAATCATCGAGTAATTTGTTCTCGAGTTGAAAAGAAGGCAGCATGGCTGCCTTCTTTTATCTAGGCCAGTAGCTCAATTGGCAGAGCAGCGGTCTCCAAAACCGCAGGTTGGGGGTTCGATTCCCTCCTGGCCTGCCACTTATTTCGGCAGTAAATGGTAAGTTCGACAGTATGAATGCGAAACTTGAAAATGAGAATGTAGCTTTGGATACAGTGAAGTGGGTTCTCGCGCTTGGCTTGGTTGTGGTTGGTGTTGTAGGCAACTACTACTATTCAGCTGAGTCGCTATTGTATCGCGTCATCGCTTTGTTGGTTCTTGCTGTGGTAGCCGGTTGGGTGGCATTGCAAACGACGAAAGGAAAGCAGTTTTCTGCGCTGGTGTCCGAAGCGAAGACTGAAATACGTAAGGTTGTTTGGCCTACACGACCAGAGTTGATTCAAACTACTTTTATGGTGGTTGTGTTTGTCTTGGTTGTTGCCTTAATTCTTTGGGGTGTCGACTCCTTGATTGGCTGGCTAATATCTTTAGTAATCGGATAGCAGGGAGATAATTGATGTCCAAAGCTTGGTATGTTGTGCATGCTTACTCTGGTTACGAAAAGCATGTAATGCGATCGCTTCAAGAGCAAATTGCTTTAAAGAGTCTTGAAGACAAGTTTGGGGAGATTCTTGTTCCTACCGAAGAAGTGGTAGAGATGAGAGATGGTAAGAAGCGTAAGAGTGAGCGTAAGTTTTACCCTGGCTACGTTCTTGTCCAGATGGACATGGATGATGAGTCTTGGCACTTAGTTAAGTCGACTCCTCGTGTAATGGGCTTTATTGGTGGTACCGCTGAGCGTCCGGTACCAATTAGTGATCGAGAGGCTCAGGCAATTCTTCAGAAGATCGAGACGGGTGCTGAAACGCCGCGTCCGAAAACTCTGTTCGAGGCTGGGGAAGTTGTTCGTGTTGTTGATGGCCCGTTTGCTGACTTCAACGGTGTAGTTGAAGAAGTTGACTACGAAAAGAGTCGTGTGAAGGTTGCGGTACTTATTTTTGGAAGATCGACGCCGGTAGATTTAGAGTTTAGTCAGGTAGAAAAAGACTAAACTTTGCAGTTTTAAGTGTGCTCATTCTGCTTTTGTAGGATGGGCTTTTTGTGTCTGTTCGGGGAGCTCGTAGAGAGCGCTTGCACCCAAAGGAGATTGTAATGGCTAAAAAGATTGATGCTTACATCAAGCTGCAAGTTGCAGCTGGTCAAGCAAATCCAAGTCCACCTGTTGGTCCAGCGCTGGGTCAGCATGGTGTGAATATCATGGAATTCTGTAAAGCGTTTAACGCTCAAACCGGTAGCATGGAAGCAGGATTGCCTGTTCCTGTTGTTATTACGGTTTACAACGATAAGAGCTTTACCTTCATTATGAAGACCCCTCCAGCGTCCATCTTATTGAAGAAGGCAGCTGGAATTAAAAGCGGTAGTGGTCGTCCAAATACTGAAAAGGTTGGCACGGTCACTCGAGAGCAGCTTGAAGAAATTGCCAAGACTAAAGATCCGGATTTGACGGCGGCAGATATGGATGCAGCGGTGCGAATTATTGCGGGCACAGCACGAAGCATGGGTCTAAATACGGAGGGCGTTAAGTAATGGCTAAGTTATCAAAACGCCAAAAAATGATTGCTGAGAAGGTTGAGGCAGGTAAGGCGTACTCAATCGAAGAGGCGGTTTCTGTTCTTTCAGATCTTTCTTCTCAAGTGAAGTTCAAAGAGTCTATTGATATCTCTGTAAACCTAGGTGTTGATGCTCGTAAATCGGATCAGGCTGTGCGTGGATCAACTGTTCTGCCGAACGGTACGGGTAAGTCTGTTCGTGTTGCAGTGTTTACTCAGGGTGAAAATGCTGAGAAAGCTAAGGCGGCAGGAGCGGATGTCGTCGGTATGGACGATCTTGCTGATGAAGTGAAAAAAGGAAATATGGATTTCGACGTTGTTGTTGCATCTCCAGACGCAATGCGTGTTGTTGGTCAGCTCGGACAGATTCTAGGTCCTCGCGGCCTAATGCCTAACCCTAAAGTTGGTACGGTAACGCCGGACGTTGAAACTGCAGTAAAAAATGCTAAAGCAGGTCAGGTTCGGTATCGAACAGACAAAAACGGCATCATCCATGCGATCGTAGGCAATGTTGAGTTTTCTGCTGACGCAATCAAGCAAAATGTTGAAGCGCTTTTGGCTGACCTTAAAAAGGCAAAGCCGGCAGCGGCGAAAGGTGTTTATCTGAAGAAAGTAACGCTTTCTTCAACGATGGGCCCTGGCTTGGTAATTGATCAGGCTTCAGTTTCTATCTAGTAATTGAAGTGGCGCGCTAGCGCTAAAAAGGTACTTTGGAGTCGGGGCGCAAGCCCGGACAGTCAAAGACCGCAGGTGCTTTCTCTCATGCAGTCAAAGAGAGGCAGCTTAATTTCCTGCGCAGACGGTGTGACTCTCTTGAATAGAGTTACCTCACGCCGTAGAGGTCGCCCATTTTGGGTGTGAATGGCTGGCCAACATATTGTTGGCCTTGTTGAGGAGAAGACCAATGGCAATTGGACTCGAAGACAAAAAGGCGATTGTCGCCGAAGTCAACGAGGTTGCTGGCGGTGCTTTGTCTGCAGTACTCGCGGACTACCATGGCGTTGATTCTAACGACATGACCGGTCTACGTGCTAAGGCTCGCGAAGAAGGTGTTTACTTACGTATCGTTCGTAACACTCTTGCGCGCAAGGCGGTAGAGGGTACTGAATTTGAATGTATGCAAGCAGCATTTGTTGGACCAACAATTGTTGCATTCTCTCTCGAAGATCCAGGTGCGGCAGCGCGCTTGTTAAAAGACTTCGCTAAAGAGAAAGATGCATTCGAGATTAAAGCGCTAGCTGTTGGTGGTGAATTGCTAGGTGCAGATCAGATCGATCGTTTGGCGAAATTGCCTACGCGCGATCAAGCATTGGCCATGTTGGCTGGTGTGCTTCAAGCACCTGTTACAAAACTTGCTCGTACTTTCAACGAAGTTCCTTCGAAAGTCACACGAGTGGTTGCTGCAGTTCGCGATCAGAAGAAAGACGCAGCCTAATTTTTTTGGTTATTATTTTTATTTAGGAGATGAGAGTCATGGCTCTATCTAAAGACGATATTTTAAATGCAATCGCTGAAATGAGCGTAATGGACGTTGTTGAGCTTGTTGAAGCAATGGAAGAGAAATTTGGTGTTTCTGCAGCAGCAGCTGTAGCAGCAGCACCTGCGGCAGGCGGTGACGCTGGCGCAGCAGCAGCAGAGCAAACTGAGTTTGATGTTATCCTAGCGGGTGCTGGCGATAAGAAAGTAAACGTTATCAAAGCGGTTCGTAGCCTTACAGGTCTAGGCCTTAAAGAAGCGAAAGCAATGGTTGACGGTGCTCCATCAACTGTTAAAGAAGGCGTTAGCAAAGACGACGCTGAAGCTGCTAAGAAAGAGCTTGAGGAAGCTGGCGCTTCTGTTGAAGTTAAGTAACTATTCGTTGAATAGCGACTTGAGCAACATAGCCCAATAGTCCTTAAAAAGGAATTGGCCGGTGGTATCCTATGCCCCCGGCCTTTTTCCGTTGTTAAAGATTGCATTACTCCTCTAATGTAGGAGCGTTTCAGGGCTTGGCCCTGCCCTAGCAAATGCTGACCAGACGAAGTCACGTTGCTAGAAAGATTTCAGACCTTTTGTCATAACTGGGGAATACAGATGACCTACTCGTATACAGAGAAAAAGCGTATTCGTAAAGAATTCGGCACATTGCCGACCGTCATGGATGTGCCATATCTTCTGTCTATTCAAATAGACTCTTATAAAAGCTTTCTTCAGGAAGGTGGTGATGCTGCAGAGCGAGATGATTTAGGATTGCACGCAGCGTTTAAGTCTGTTTTTCCGATTGTTAGTTTTTCTGGTAACGCTGCCCTCGAGTACGTTAGTTACCGTCTCGGCGAGCCTGCTTTTGATGTAAAAGAGTGTATCTTGCGTGGGGTGACCTATGCTGCGCCTCTTCGCGTCAAAGTTCGCCTAATCATTTATGACAAAGAGTCTTCAAATCGCGCGATTAAAGATATAAAAGAGCAAGAAGTCTATATGGGCGAGATGCCTCTGATGACAGATAACGGTACCTTCGTCGTAAATGGTACTGAGCGAGTGATCGTTTCTCAGCTGCACCGTTCTCCGGGTGTATTCTTTGATCACGATAAGGGCAAAACGCATTCTTCTGGTAAGTTGCTTCACTCCGCTCGCGTTATTCCATACCGTGGTTCTTGGTTGGATTTCGAGTTTGATCCGAATGACAACGTGTTTGTTCGAATAGATCGTCGTCGCAAATTGCCTGCAACTATTTTATTGCGAGCTCTAAATCTAGCAGACCAGCAAATCTTAGATATGTTTTTCGATACGAGTCGGTTTGTTGTAAATGACGACGGCTTTGAGCTTGAACTTGTGCCCGAGCGTCTTCGTGGTGACATGGCCACGTTTGATATTAAGGGTGCGGATGGCGAAGTAATTGTTGAAGAAGGCCGCCGTGTTACGGCGCGCCATATCAAAAAGCTTGAAAAGCTTGGCGGAACCCTTCAAGTGCCAAAAGAGTATCTTCACGGTAAGGTGCTGGCAAAGGACATTATTAACGAAGAAACTGGCGAGCTGCTCGCTAGCTGTAATACCGAGATCACAGAAGAGGTTGTTGAGGCTCTTTTAGCGGGCGGTATCAGTGAAGTGGAAACGTTATACACCAACGAGTTGGATTGTGGTTCGTTTATATCAGATACGTTACGTATCGATCCTACGAGCAATCAGCTTGAGGCGTTAGTTGAGATTTATCGAATGATGCGCCCCGGCGAGCCGCCAACAAAAGAGTCGGCTGAGAATTTATTTACCAACTTATTCTTCTCATCAGAACGTTACGATTTATCTGCTGTTGGTCGAATGAAGTTCAACCGCCGGTTAGGTCGCGCGGAAGAAACCGGCGAAGGCGTTCTAGATAACAGCGATATTGTGGATGTTCTGCGAACGTTAATCGATATCCGAAACGGTAAAGGTGAAGTCGATGATATCGACCATTTAGGTAACCGCCGTATTCGCTCTGTTGGTGAAATGGCTGAAAACCAGTTCCGTGTTGGTCTAGTACGTGTCGAGCGAGCGGTTCGAGAGCGTCTAAGCATGGCGGAATCTGACGGACTGATGCCTCAAGATCTCATTAATGCCAAGCCCGTTGCCGCGGCAGTTAAGGAGTTCTTTGGTTCGAGTCAGTTGTCTCAGTTTATGGATCAGAACAATCCGCTTTCTGAAGTGACGCATAAGCGCCGCGTTTCTGCGCTAGGCCCAGGCGGTCTTACGCGTGAGCGAGCAGGTTTCGAGGTTCGTGATGTTCACCCAACGCACTACGGTCGGGTTTGTCCAATCGAAACGCCAGAAGGACCTAACATTGGCTTGATCAACTCATTGGCAACCTATGCGCGCACCAATTCTTACGGATTTTTAGAGAGTCCTTATAGGAAAGTTGTAGATAACGTTGTTACAGATCAAATCGATTACCTTTCTGCGATAGAAGAAAGTGGCTTCGTAATTGCTCAGGCGAGTGCGGTTGTCGATGAGAATAATGCTTTAACGGAAGAGTTGGTAACTGTTCGCCATAAGAATGAAACGACGGTCATGCCTCCGGAAAAAGTTAACTATATGGATGTATCGCCGCGTCAGGTTGTATCGGTTGCGGCCTCTTTAATTCCGTTCCTAGAGCACGATGATGCAAACCGGGCCTTGATGGGATCAAACATGCAGCGTCAAGCGGTACCAACGCTACGTGCCGAAAAACCTGTCGTTGGAACAGGTATTGAGCGCATTGTTGCTCAAGATTCTGGTGTGTGTGTTGTTGCAGAGCGTGGCGGGGTAATCGAGAGCGTGGATGCAGGTCGTATCGTTGTTCGGGTGAATAACGATGAAGTCGAAGCGGGCGATGCTGGTGTTGATATTTATAATCTTACCAAATACGTGCGTTCGAACCAAAACACGTGTATCAACCAAAAACCTTTGGTTCGTCAGGGGGAAAGCGTTTCACGCGGCGACGTGATGGCGGATGGCCCTTCTGTGGATATGGGTGAGCTTGCGCTTGGTCAAAATATGCGTATCGCATTCATGCCTTGGAATGGCTACAACTTTGAGGATTCGATTCTCGTTTCTGAGCGCGTTGTCCAAGAGGATCGTTTTACGACGATTCATATTCAAGAGCTAACCTGCGTTGCTCGTGATACGAAGTTGGGCAGCGAAGAAATTACGGCTGATATTCCAAATGTCGGTGAAAGTGCGCTCTCCAAATTAGACGAGTCTGGTATTGTTTACATCGGTGCGGAAGTGGGCGCCGGCGATATTCTGGTTGGTAAGGTGACTCCGAAGGGTGAAACCCAGCTAACTCCTGAAGAAAAGCTATTACGTGCCATCTTCGGTGAGAAAGCCTCTGATGTGAAAGACACGTCTTTGCGTGTTTCCACAGGAACTCGAGGGACGGTCATCGATGTCCAGGTATTTACACGTGATGGTGTTGAGAAAGATCAGCGCGCGCTAGATATTGAAAATGCTCAGTTAGATAAGTTCCGTAAGGATTTGAAGGATGAGTACCGCATTCTTCAAGGCGCTACGTACGAGCGTTTGACGGCAGCAATCGATGGTCAGGCGATCATTTCTGCTCCAGGACTTAAGAAAGGCGACACCCTGTCAGTTGACTACCTTCAAGCCCTTGAAGCGACAGAGTGGTTTAAGATCCGTTTGGCGGACGATTCCCTCAACGAGTTGCTAGAGAAGGCTCAAGCTTCTTTGGAAGAACGTAAGAAAGAGCACGAAGAACGATTTGAAGTGAAGAAGCGCAAGCTTCAAACTGGC
>NZ_LWFT01000739.1:0-36348 GCF_001635105.1 Oleiphilus sp. HI0079 | reverse complement strand
AGCCCAAACCTTCCTTAACCCTGGCTTCGTCTGTTGGTGTTGAACAAGCCGAGAACGAGACGAGTTCGAATCCTGTAAATAAAGCCTGGAAATTTGGTGGGGCAATCGCAGCCTGCCTCGTTGTCGCATTTGGATTTAGTGACTTGGGAGGCCGGGGTGTTCCGAGTGAAACTGCGCAGTTAGCTGTCTCAGGTGGTGATCCAAGCGCAGAAAGCCAGCTGGTTATGAATGATTTGGATGAAAGCCAGATCAGCAGTTTTAATCAGTATTTATTGCGTCACTCAGAGCTTAGCACCGTGACGGTCGCTTCTGGTGTGGCACCATTGATTCGTGTTGCTAGCGTTAACTCTGTCGGTATTTAGGGCGGGGTTGGTAGTTGGTGTTTAAGCTTGGAATCTTATCCATGATATTAAGAAAAACCTCAGTGCTGTTGATGCCGGTGCTCGCGTTGTTGCTGGTGTTATCAAGCATCGCCCGAGCGGATGGCGATGACGCTGGAGAGTGGATAAGTAAAATGCGCGCTGCGGCAACCAATGAGTCTTATCGCGGCGTGTTTATGTTTTCACGCGGTAAGATGAGCAGCTCCATGAGGGTAGTGCATCGATACTATCAGGGACAGGAGCAGGAGCGCCTCACCCAGTTAGACGGAGCAATGGGTGAAATTCTGCGTCGAGGTAGCGAGGTGATGTGCCTGATTAATGGGCAGAGGCTGGTTCAGCTCGATAAAAAAGAATTTGAAAACCCTGTGAGTGCCGCGTTTGAAGGGTTTATGCCAGGGCACAAATACTATTTTGTTCATAAGCAAGGCTATGAGCGTGTTGTTGATCGATCTGCGGTGAAGCTCGAAATTAGTGCGAAAGATGCACTCCGCTATAGCTACCATTTGTGGCTAGATCAGCGTTCGGGTTTGTTGCTCAAATCGCAAGTGATCGGTTTAAAAGGGCAAGCGCTAGAAAGTTTCCAGTTTACGCAACTAGAGTTGCCTACCGAGACGCGCGACGAAGAATTCGCTTTCGATCTTGATGATGAGGCCGTTTCACATCACTCTCTTCCGATGAGCGAGAAAGATCTTCGGTGGCCGGAAAGGCTCGCATGGGAGGCAGAGTTCATTCCACCAGGTTTTATGCAAGTTGAATCATCTACGACGAATGGCAATGTCATTTTGTTCTCGGATGGCCTTGCGAATTACACGGTGTTTGTCGAACTTAAAGGTAAACAGGAGCTACCCGAGGGCGCATCGATCGTTGGCGCGACCGTCATCTATATCTCTCCTCTGATGTACAACGACAAGCAGTACACGGTGACTATTGTTGGTGAAATACCGCCGATGACCGCTATGAATATTGCCAAGGGCGTTCGCCCTGTAATGGAGTAAGAGGTGGCGATAGAGCGAGCCTTGGTGCTTGAGGTGCATGGAGATCAAGCGCTGATTCAAACTCAACGGCGAAGTGCTTGTCAGTCTTGTCAGCTAGAGAATTCCTGTGGTCAGGGCTTGGTTTCAAAAATGAGCACCGAGCGAAGTATGGAGTTGTGGCTCGACAACCGTCTTGGCGCGCAGGCCGGCCAAACGGTAACCATTTCCATCCCTGACGAAGGCTTGCTGCAGGCGTCCGTGTTGATGTTTGTCATTCCCTTATTGCTAATGGTCGTGGTCGCAGCATTTGCGATGCAGTTGGTTGGGGGAGATCTCGCTTCAATCGTTGGAGGCGTCGTAGGATTGTTGTTCGGATTTGTGATTGCTCGAAAGAAGAGTGCGTCCATGCACAGCGATGTGCGTTTTAAGCCCATCATCGAATCTATTGCTTTGTCGAATACGGATGGCGCTGCGTGCCATCCAAAAAGCTAGTTTCGAGCGTAAGTACTCTGCATTCCGCGTGTGGCCTCGCACAAAATTGAATGTCTTACTTAAGGTTAATTTGAATCTAATTTAACCAACCCTAATTATGATTTTGAGATCGTTCTGTTTCCTGAGATTTTAGGAGTCGTTATGAATAGTACTTTGGCGCACGGTATGCGCTTGCTAGTAGCACTAGTTTTATCTTTATCCTTTGTGTCTGCGAATGCGCGCAGTCTTCCAGATTTTACTGAGCTCGTTGAGGAACATGCGCCTGTAGTGGTGAACATCAGCACAATCAGCACGTCAAAATCACCTCAATCGCAAATGTTCCAAGGCGATATGGAGCAGATTCCGGATTTTCTGCGTCATTTCTTTGGGGCTCCCGCACCGTATCAGGATCGCGAGAAACGCCAGGAGCGCCAGTCGATGGGCTCGGGTTTCGTGGTGACCGATGATGGGTATATTTTGACCAATAATCACGTGATCGAAGGCGCCGATGAAATTTATGTTCGGTTCAACGATCGTAGAGAATTAAAAGCGGAATTAATCGGCTCAGATAAACGATCTGATTTAGCGGTTTTGAAAGTTGAAGCGGATGGTTTGCCGACCGCTAAGCTAGGTAAATCCAAAGACTTAAAAGTGGGCGAATGGGTGTTTGCCATTGGTTCGCCCTTTGGTTTTGACTACTCGGTAACGGCCGGCATTGTGAGTGCAAAAGGGCGCAGCCTGCCGAATGAAAACTACGTGCCGTTTATTCAGACTGATGTGGCGATTAATCCCGGCAATTCGGGTGGCCCGCTTTTCAATATGGACGGTGAGGTCGTAGGTATTAATTCGCAGATTTATACGCGTTCTGGCGGCTTTATGGGTATGTCTTTCGCTATTCCTATGGATGTTGCGATGGAAGTAGTTGATCAACTGCGCGGCCAGGGGTATGTATCCCGCGGTTGGTTGGGTGTGTTGATTCAGGAAGTGAGTAAAGAGCTTGCAGAGTCGTTTGGTCTTGATAAACCGCATGGTGCATTAGTCGCTCAGGTTGTGCCGGGTTCACCCGCTCAGGAAGCGGGAATCCAGGTTGGTGATATTATCGTCAAATATGAAGATGAGAAGATCAATTTGTCCTCGCAGTTGCCGCATTTTGTTGGTCGTACAAAGGTGGGTGAGGACGCTGAACTTACGGTGATCCGTAACGGTGATCGAAAAACCGTGAAGGTTGAAATTGGAGAGCTGCCAAACAGCTCAGATGTGCCGGTTAAACCTGCCAAAGCAACCGTTCCAGAAGCCAATCGCCTCGGTGTGATGGTCAAGGAGCTGGATGACGCTGTGTTGAAAGATGCAGGGCTTGAAGGCGGTGTTCAGGTTGTGAAGGTGCAAGCAGGTCCTGCAAGCAATGCGGGTATTCGACAGGGAGATATCATTGCCAAGATTAATAATGAGAGCTTTGAATCCCTCGAAGATTTTGAGGATATTGTTGATGACCTGCCCGAGGATAAGGCGATTCCTGTGTTGGTAATTCGTGGCGGTAATCCCTCGTTCCTCGTTCTGAAGATTGAAGAGTAGTTGGCACGAATAGGTTGGTCTAATGCTTCCGCTGGAACTCCAGGAGTGGCTCTTTAACGAGGGTTATGACTGGCAAAACGAAGAGACTGTTGCTGGCGGAGATAGCAGTGCCAACCTAATTTGCCGTCACCCATCCGGCGACGCTGTATTCGTAAAGTATATGGCGTTGGCCCCTGTCAATTTTTTCGAGTGCGAGTCCGAAGGGCTCGCCTACCTCTCTCAAATTTCGAACGTTCGAACACCTAAGGTTTATGCCTATGGTGCTTCCTATTTGGTGTTGGAATATATTCGTCCCAACCAGCATGTCCCAGATTTTTGGGAGCAGCTGGGGCGGCAGTTAGCCAGCATTCACAATTTCACCCGTCAACACTTTGGTTTCGTGAATGACAATTACTGCGGTTTGACGCATCAAGTGAACACACCAACAGAAAATGGGAGCGCATTTTTTGCTGAGCATCGCTTGTTGAGTCTTGCCGAGAAGGCGTTTGATAAGGGCTTACTCGCAATTGGTGATCTGCAGGCGATAGAATCACTTTGCTTGCAGTTAGATAGCATCGTGCCGGACCAGCAAGCTTCATTGCTGCATGGCGACTTATGGTCGGGCAATGTGCATGTTTGTGATACTGGCCGGCCTGTGTTGATTGATCCGGCGGTATATTTTGGTTGGGCAGAGATCGATATTGCCATGACGCGTTTGTTTGGCGGGTTCGATACGCGTTTTTATGACGCATATATAGAAGCTAGACCGCTAGAGCAGGGCTGGGAAGGCCGTATTGATCTCTATAACCTATACCCGTTATTAAACCACTTGCTCTTGTTTGGGCAGAGCTATTTACCTAAAGTGCGGCAGGTGCTTTCGGTATTTGCCTGAATATCGTTGTAACTCCAGTTAACCCGCTATGTAAAAGGAAGAGACGTGTTATTTCCTGATCTCGACGAAGATACTATATTTGTTCACCGAGCCGATCCTGATGAGCTTCTGGGTGTTTTTTCGGCGCATCCGATTGAGCTTGAAGGGAAGGAGTGGCCGACCGTCGAGCATTATTTTCAAGCGATGAAGTTCGTTGAGACAAACCCTGACTACTGCGAGAAAATTCGCCTAGCGCCCAATGCAAAAACGGCTCGAAGAATGGGGCGCATGCGTTTCAAAAGCATTCGGCGAGATTGGAGCAAAGTGAAGCGTGTGTACATGACACGAGGGCTTTATACCAAGGCGAGTATGTATGCGCAGGTCGCCGAAGCTTTGCTAGCGACGGGTAACGCAAAGCTAATGGAAGGGAGTCAGTATGATTATTACTGGGGTTGTGGTCGCGATCGTAGAGCGGAAAATACCTTTGGTAAAGTATTAATGGATGTCCGCAAAAAGCTTCAGGAGACAGTGGAAAGTTAATGTGATGAAGCGAAAAGCCTTCTAACCGTGTTTCGGGTTTCTTTTTGATCTTGGCAAAAACCAAAGACATGCCGAAACGAGTATCGCGTTAAAAAATCGTTTACGCCACTAGAGGCGGTTTAAGACGCCGTTCAGCATTTAAAAGCGTCGACAACGACTAGGCAGAGTAAAGCTGTTTGCACAGAGCTATGCTCGAGTGATTGGCGTATCAACCAAGCAATCACTTCGGCATATGTGTATGGATTCAGCGCATAATCAACGCGATTGTTCGCTTTTCGTCTCAGCTAACTCTTGTAAACATTATCCCGCAATTGCATCATAACTCTTGTGCCCATTTTGGGCGCAATGAGGTCTTAGTGGTCTGGACATCAGTGCAAGGAAAGCCTCTAACTAAATGCAATGAAGCAATAATCAAATAGGGATGATAATAATGAAATCACTAAAATCAGCTGTGAAAGCGTTTGCAGCAACAACTTTTATAAGTTTGAGTGCAGTGCCTGCGCATTCTGCAGTCATAGAGCTGGCACTTGTCTTGGACGGATCAGGAAGTATTGGTCAGTCCGACTTTGATCTGCAGACACAGGCTTATCAAAATATCTTCTCGAGCGGAACGTTCTACGATGATTTTGTTGTGGGCGCCGATCAACTATATGTGTCTAGTTGGCAGTTTTCCGCTACGACACAGAAAGAGCAGGACTGGTTTTTAATCAACGATAACGCTTCGGCTGCGGCGTTTGGTGCGACGTTTGCTGATATTGATTATATGCAAGGTTGGACCAATACTGCCGACGCAATCAGCATGGTAGCCGGCGATATACTGTCGAACAATATTGACGGTGATGAGCTTGTTATGGATATTTCGACTGATGGAGTGCCATGTGTCTCAGGGTCCTGCCCGCAGAATTATGCAATCTCTGTAGGCGAGGCAACTAGCGCAGCAAGTAATGGAATTGTAGTGAACGCGATCGGCGTTGGTAGCGGTATCGATGTCAACTATTTGGATGCCATAACCCAGCCTAGCAACGGTTTCTATACGACAGCGACAGATTTTTCGGCTTTCGAAACAGCACTAGCAGGGAAGTTATTCCGTGAAATTAATGACCCGCCTACTTCTGTTTCTGAGCCAGCTACATTGTCGCTGTTCGGCCTAGGGTTAGCAGGTTTAGTGGTGACGAGAAGAAGAAAGGCGTAGTTCGCACACGCATTCAAGCTCCTTAGATACGTTGATGTTACTGATCGAAATCTGGGGAGCTTTTTCATTACCTTAGCGGTTTTTTTTAGAGTGTTAAGTTAGTCGATTTGGTTATGTTTATCTGGATTGGGTTGACGCGCTCAGCGTTACTTTGTCAGCCGAAGCCAAGCTCTAATTTTTGAAAGTACCCACGCGGTTCATATTGATGTTAGTCCCAGTTGACGTTCCACGAAACTCCCTTCGCTTCATACAGTGACTCTCCCCGCAGTCAAAGAATTACTCAGTGTGTGAGAGTTTTATTTAAACAAGGTCGTTTAAGAGCGTTCGGGCAGTATTGGGTAGATCGCTGGCAAGCAAGCCTCGTTCGCCATGTTGGTTTGCTTCAATGTCTGCGGCGGCGCTGTGCAGGCAAACGGCTAATTCGATTGCGCGACTTGTTGATTTGGGTGTATTCGCGTTGGCCATTTGCGCAATGATCGCGCAGAGTATTCCCGTAAGAGTGTCCCCCATTCCACCACTTGCCATGCCCGGATTTCCATAACGTGATAAGGATATTTCGGGCTCACTCAGACTGTGTGGATGAGCGATAAGTGTTCCTGAGCCTTTAAGAATAATGTGGCAACCAAATGTTTTTTGAAGCGCTCTTACGCTGCTTAGGCGGTCACGTTCAATTTCAGCAGCGGATGTCTCTAAAAGCCGAGCCGCCTCGCCGGGATGCGGGGTAAGTACAGTCTGATCATCGATTAATGCGCTTAGTTCGGGGTGTTTCGCTAGCAGGTTGAGTGCGTCCGCATCGAGCACTTTGAACCCGTTCTGTTTTAAGCTTTTTTCGAGGAGCTGATAGGCCCATGCATCCTGTCCCAAACCTGGGCCGATACCGATGACATCTGCACATGCAAACAGCTCAGGCGCGTCTGGCGATGTTGCACTGTGCGCCATAATCTCGGGTTGATTCAATACTACGCTGGAGCAATGCTCGGCTTTTGTGATCACTGACGTTAGGCCTGCGCCAGTCCGTGCGCAAGCCTGAGAAGCAAGTAGTATTGCTCCCGCAAAGCCTGTATTTCCGCCAATCAACAGTGCTCGGCCTTGTTTGCCTTTGTGGCTGTGCATCGTTCGTGGGCCAAGCGCTGAGCGCAGTTTGCCAAGTTGGGGGCAAAAGGCGGTGGCTTCAATCCCTTCGTAAGCCGTTGCAGGAACATCAAGGTCATCAAAAACAAGAGTACCTGAATAGTGCCGCCCTTTGCCGGTCATAAGCCCTAACTTATTACCGATAAACGTGGCAGTTAAGTCCGCTTTTAAGCACGCGCCGAGCACTTGTCCCGTATTTGCACTAAGGCCGGAGGGAATATCGATGGCGAGTATCTTAATGCCCGTACTGTCGATTTCTTCGGCATGAAAGGCTTGCTCATCTTTTGCATTCACACTTTGGATAACTTTAAGGTGGTCGCCACTGACTGGGCGGCACAATCCTGTTCCAAAAATCGCGTCGACAATAACGCTATCTTTTGGAAGTGCATTGAGCTGTTTGGTAAAACCTCCTTGCTTAAGCTCTTCGAAAAGAGAAATCGGGGTTTGGGCCCGCACGCAATCTTGATAAGCGGTCTGCGCATCACCGGTTAGTTTTGCTGGATCGCTTAGAGCGACCACTTGGACAGAAAGACCTTTCTTCTTTGCTATGCTGGCAAGCACATAACCGTCACCGGCATTGTTTCCTGCTCCACACAGCACAAGTATGTTTTCTGTTTTTGGCCAAAAGCGAATCATTGCGTGAAAAGCAAAACGTGCGGCTTTGCTCATTAACTCAAAGCCGGCTATGCCATATTCTTGAATAGCGATGCGGTCGAGTTCTCGAACTTGATCTGCGAGATAAAGGGTGTTCGGGATGTGCTCAATATCAAATCTCATGCCTTCAACATAGCACACGACATAAGCGGTGAAAATGCAGATTAGGAATATCGAAAATCGAGATAACCAGAGGGTTTCGGAGCTGATTCGCAGTGTTCTAACCGAGTACGGGGCAAACCGTCCCGGTTTTGCTTGGCAAGACCCAGAGCTTGATCGTATGAGTGCAGCCTATGATCACAGTGACAGGGTTTACAAGGTAATTGAGAGCGAAAGCGATGTTGTGGGTGCCGGTGGGTTTGGCCCATTTTTGTGTGCAAAATACCCTTATTGCTGCGAGTTGCAAAAGATGTATTTGCTTCCTGAGGCTCGCGGCAAGGGTTGGGGGCGAGCTCTGATTGAGCAATTACAGCGCGAAGCCAAAGACCTCGGATACACACATATGTATCTTGAGTCGCTCTCAACTATGGAGGAGGCGCTTAGACTTTACGTTAAGCAAGGTTTTAAGCGTTTGTCAGACCCGTTAGGGGATAGTGGCCACACTGCGTGCGATGAATGGTTGCTCATCGCACTTTGATGAATCTGCAGGCTGTTCTTGTTTTTATTCGCGTCTAGCGGCTGAACATTCGGCGCTTTCGGGCTCTAATTTACATCGAACCTTGCGCATTAATTTTAGAGTGCGTGAGTCGTATATACCCATTTCCCCGAGCTCTATACGACTCTGACGAAAGTCTTCAACCCAGTAGTCATAAAGATTTTTAGGAATATCGATCCAGTATTTCTCAGGGATCGTCGCTTCAGGATCAACGAGCCATTTCACAAATCGCGTGTACTCTTTGATTGCCTGGTCACGCGCTTTCTGCGCGAAACCTTCTGGAAATTTCTCCCAGCGAGCAACGACCTGCATAGTGATGTAGAGGAAAGGCTCTTTGTAAATGCCACCGTTTGGTTCAAGGCCCTTGTGCATTTCAAAGGGCTCATAGACGATTGCGGGAGCGGCTGTCAGGTCAACACTACCGTTGTTGAATTTAAGTATGGAGTTGAAAATGGTCGAGCTGACGGGCGTGATGCCATGTTTCTTAGAGAGATACGCTGATTCTGGGATGTCATCTAACACCGCCATGCGTTTGCCAGCAAAATCACCCGGTAACAAGATCGTGCGGTCACGAGTGAACATGAAGATAGCGCCAGCTGGGCCGATCGCGAAAACTTCATACTCGCCTATTCGCATCAATTTGGCTGCCTTCTTAGAAGAAAGGGATTTAAGCACGATACCTAAGGCTTCATAACTCGGAATTGCGCCGATGGCCCCCAAACTTCCTGTCAGGCTATTAAACTCGCGAGCCCGGAAGCCAAGCATATTGACTGCATCGCAGCGACCTAAACGAAATTCTTCAATCGCAACGCGCTCATCAGAGTACACGACATAGCTTAGATCGACCCCCCAGTTCGCGGCATGAATTTTGGCTTCGGCCATGATTTGACCGACGGGGCCGGCTTTACCGATGGGATCCCATACACATGCGAGGATAGGTACGAGATTTGTTGCTACGCCGCCAACCGTGTTCGCTGTGGTGAGCGGACTGAAAGTAGCGAAAGCGAAAAGAGATAGGGTGGCAAAAAACTTCTTTAACATCATAAGAATGGGACTTTTATATTTATACGCATCCAGTTTACTGGTGGGGCGTTTGCATGTCATGCGCTGGTGCACAAACCAATGAAATTTCTGGTGAACATTTGAGTTCACTTTACGCGGATTTGCAGAAAGGAGCTTGTCGTATTAGGCCAAGACTTGGTATTTGAGATGGTGGAGTTAGAGCCAAGTATTTGTTTGACGCATTCCTGTTGATAACGGCCAAATAAGTGCAGATTATTGGGAACTATGTCTCTTCCTGAGTTAGCATACGCGTCGAAGCTTTAAACTAGAAAAGCACAGTTATGATGAGAATCCATATCAGGATGTTTGGGTTACGGTTTGCCAAGCGTTAATACACGCGGCGAGTTTGGTTGATAAAAATAATATTTGATGGATCATTGCAATGATTAATTACGAAGAGCAGTTAGTGGCTGAGGATGGCCTAAAGCTGCATGTTTATCGTTACTTTCCCGAAAACGCAAATGCTGCTCTGCTTCTATCGCATGGTTGGAGCGAACATGCGGGTCGCTATCATGAATTGGCGATATGGTTTGCGCAACACGGGTTTGAAGTGCATGCGCTCGATCATCGAGGACACGGTAAATCTGAAGGTGTTCGTGGACATGTAAATGCGTGGTCTGAGTACACGCGTGATCTGGAAATGCTTCGAAAAACCGTTAAGCAAGAGCATCAATATCTACTTGGACATTCTATGGGTGGCATGATTGCAGCTTTGCACTTGCTGGAGTATCCGAATGTGTTTAAGGCCGCAGTGCTCAGCGGTCCCGCTTCGGATGTGTCTTACAAGGTTCCTGTTTTCAAAAAGATCCTAGGTCAATTAATGAGCGCTTGGTATCCGTCTCTTGGGCTTAAAAACAAAATTGATCCGAACATTGTGTGCGGCAATCAGGAGGTAGTTGATGCGTATATCAACGACCCGCTGAATCATGGCCAGGTTTCCGCCCGATGGTTTAATGATTACCTCAAGCAAATAGAGCGATTAAAGCGTGAGGCCGGCACCATCAAAACACCTGTAGCGATCTGGCACGGTGAGAAAGATGCGTTGGTTGCGCCTTGGGTGGGCAAGCAGTTATTTGAAGGACTTGCGTGTGAGGGTAAGCAGTTTCACACCGTTGGTGATTCGCTTCATGAGATATTGTTTGAGCACAATTGGCGCGATATTGCGGGTCAGATGAAGTCTTGGCTGGAGCGGCATTAAATAACCAGGATGGATGCTTTTGGGGTGGTTGTATATTTGCTTTTCTGAGTTGGCGCGCAAGGCGTCGATCGTATAGAATACGCGGCTTTTCACCGTAGTCCGCAAGGGTCAGGAATGCTTGAAGTAAATCCTATTAATCAGAAGATCAAAGAGCTGCTTGAGCGTGTTGTTACGCTTAGGGGGTATCTTTGACTTTGATGTCAAAAGTGAACGCTTAGTCGAAGTCAGCCGCGAGCTGGAAAGCCCTGAAGTTTGGGATGATCCAGATAACGCTCAGGCGCTCGGTAAAGAACGCGCGAGTCTTGAAGCCGTCGTCAATACTATCGAAGAACTGGAATCTGGTTTGACTGATTGTCAGGATCTTCTCGATATGGCGGTGGAAGAACAAGACGAAGAGGCTGTTTCTGATGTTCAGGGCGAGCTTGGTGGTCTTGAAGAGAAACTTGAGCTTCTAGAGTTTCGAAGAATGTTCTCCGGTGAAATGGATGAGAATAATGCTTATCTTGATATTCAGTCTGGCTCTGGCGGCACAGAAGCGCAAGATTGGGCGTCCATGCTATTGCGTATGTATTTACGCTGGGGTGAGCAGAAGGGCTTCAAAACAGAGTTGATCGAAGTATCTGATGGCGATGTTGCCGGTATCAAAAGTGCTACGATTCAGTTTACAGGCGAATACGCGTTTGGCTGGTTGAGAACAGAGACAGGTGTGCACCGTCTTGTTCGTAAGTCTCCGTTTGACTCTGGCAGCCGTCGCCATACCTCTTTTGCTTCTGTATTTGTCTCTCCGGAAATTGACGATAACGTTGATATCGATATCAACCCAGCAGACTTGCGTATCGATACCTATCGATCAAGCGGTGCAGGTGGTCAACACGTCAACACAACTGACTCTGCGATTCGAATCACGCACGAACCGAGCGGTATCGTTGTGCAATGTCAAAATCAGCGCTCTCAGCACCAAAACAAAGACAAGGCAATGCAACAGTTACGCGCCAAGCTTTACGAGCTTGAGATGATGAAGCGAAGCGAAGCGGCGCAAGCTCTGGAAGAATCCAAATCTGATATCGGTTGGGGAAGCCAGATCCGATCTTATGTGCTTGACTCATCCCGAATCAAGGACCTTCGAAGTAATGTAGAAACAAGCAACTGCAATGCAGTGCTTGATGGTGATTTAGACCAGTTTATTGAAGCTAGCCTTAAGCTGGGATTGTAATTTTAATTCGGAAATCAATATGTCGAACGATGTGAACTCAGATCAAACTTTATCGGTAGAAGATGAAAACAAACTGATTGCTGAGCGAAAAGCGAAGCTTGAACAGTTGCGAGAGGGATGTACAGCGAATGGTCATCCAAATGATCATCAACGCGAGAATATGGCGGCCGATCTGCAATCGACCTATGGCGATAAATCCAAAGAAGAGTTAGCCGAACTGGCAATTCCGATCAGTGTTGCTGGCCGAGTTTTGCGTCGAGGTGGGCCGTTTGTTGGTTTGCAAGACAGTACGGGATCTATTCAGTGTTATGTAGGCAAGCCTTTGCAGAAGCAGTCTAAAGACTGGGCAAACCTTGATCTTGGAGACATCGTTGGTGCAAGTGGTATTTTAAGTAAGTCAGGAAAAGGCGACTTGTACGTAGAGGTAGGGGAGGTTGAGAGCTTCCGCATCCTTACGAAGTCTCTTCGCCCACTTCCAGACAAGTATCATGGCCTAGCTGATCAAGAAATGAAGTATCGTCAGCGTTATGTCGATTTGATTGCAAATGCCGATGCGCGTCATACCTTTCGTTTACGTTCCGCTATTGTGAGTAGCATCCGAAACTACCTCACCAAGCAAGACTTCATGGAAGTCGAAACCCCGATGTTGCAGGTGATTCCTGGTGGCGCAACAGCAAAACCATTCGAGACGCATCACAATGCATTAGGCATTGATATGTTTCTGCGTATTGCTCCCGAGCTTTACCTTAAGCGTTTGGTTGTTGGTGGTTTTGAACGTGTTTTTGAAATTAATCGCAACTTCCGTAACGAGGGGCTCTCGACGCGACACAATCCTGAGTTCACCATGATTGAGTTCTATCAGGCTTATGCAAACTATATTGACTTGATGAATCTTACGGAAGATATGTTGCGTACCGTCGCACAAGAAGTGCTCGGTACGACCGACATAAAGAGCACGACCAAGGATGCAAACGGAGAGGTGGTTGAAGAGAAAATCTATGACTTTAGCCAACCATTTACTCGCATGACGATGGCGGAAGCGGTGCTTAAGTTCAACCCGGAGTTTGATGCGGCAGTGATCAATGATCCTGAGAGTCACTTTGAGGCTCTGAGGGCTTATGCCAAGCAAGTCGGTGTTCCAGATTCCCCTCAGCAAAAAACATGGGGAGCGGGCAAGTATTTATGTGAGATCTTTGAAGCAACTGCAGAAGAGAAGTTAGATCAGCCTACGTTTATTACGGCCTATCCTTGGGAGGTTTCGCCGCTGGCTCGGCGTAACGATGAAAACCCGTTTGTGACAGATCGATTCGAGTTTTTTGTTGGAGGGCGTGAGCTTGCCAATGGCTTCTCCGAGTTGAATGATGCAGAAGACCAAAAGCAACGTTTTCTTAAGCAGGTCGCTGAAAAAGACGCTGGTGATGATGAGGCAATGCACTTTGATGCCGATTATATTACGGCGCTTGAGTACGGTTTGCCTCCAACTGCAGGCGAGGGTATTGGTATCGATCGACTGGTCATGTTGTTTACTGACTCGCCGAGTATTCGCGATGTCATTTTGTTCCCGCACATGAAACCGCAAGCTTAAGGTCTGCGCCATATGTCGATGGATGATCAATTGATCGACTCATGGCAGAAAAAGTTGGGGGGGCAATTTACGCTCCCCTATATGACTTCTCTCCAAGAATTTCTTGCCTCTGAAAGGGAGGCCGGAAAGCAAATATACCCCCCTGAAAATCTTGTTTTTAATGCATTGAACTCTACGCCCTTTGAGCGGGTGAGTGTTGTTATTTTAGGGCAAGACCCGTATCACGGCTCAGGCCAAGCGCATGGGCTTAGTTTTTCAGTCCAGCCTGGTGTGGTGATTCCTCCCTCCTTGGTGAATATATACAAGGAGTTGTATTCCGATGTGGGGGCGGTTCCGCCTATGCATGGCTGTCTAACTTCATGGGCGGAACAGGGTGTGCTCTTGCTTAATGCAGTGTTGACCGTTGAGCAAGGCAATGCGGGGGCGCATCAGGGCAAGGGCTGGGAGCAATTTACAGACGAGGTTATTCGAGCGCTCAATGATCAATGTGAGAATATCGTCTTTATTCTTTGGGGAAACTATGCACAGAAAAAAGGTGCTTTTATTGATCAGTCAAAGCATTGTGTTTTGACTTCTGCTCATCCTTCGCCTTTGTCTGCGCATCGGGGTTTTTTGGGAAGTAAGCCTTTTTCACAGTGTAATGCCTATCTCAAATCGAAAGGCTTGCCTGAAGTAAACTGGAGCCTTCCGCTCCAGCTTTGATCTTCTGTGGTCTACGTTTACATATTTAGTAGTGCCATTGCCGCTTCCATTTCAGCATTAAGATCTTCATCTTGATGCTCAGGGTCGGGGTTAATCCCGACACGATCAAATGCAGAGATGGTGGTGTAGTCCATTTCGGCGAAGTGGTGATCTGTGCCGGTGTAGCTCTGAAGCAGCGACACCATGACCAAATCGGCATAATCTACTTTGTCGGCGGAACGAGTAAAGTTAATGGCTTCTTTCGGGACAATCGAGAGCTCAGAGGGGAATGACCATTTCTCAAGAATCTTTGCGCCGACAAGAGGCTGCAGCTCCTCGAGCAGATTGTCTAGAATGACGTTGTTGATTTGAATATCGTTGTCTTCAACGAATTTCAAGACTGGAAGGGCGCCAATCGAATGAATGAGGCCAGCGAGCGTTGCTTGGCCGGGTTGTAAGTGGGCATGCTGTCTTGCAAGAACGGTACACATGCCCGCAACCTCGGTGCTTTTTTCCCAAACCTGACGCATCCGCTTGTCGATCATGTCAGACGTGGCTTGGAACATTTGCTGCATCGCAAGGCCCATTGCCAAACTACTTGTGTAGGCCATCCCTAAACGGCTAACCGCCATGTTCAAATTTGAGATCTCGGCATTGCCTCGAAACAGCGGACTGTTGCTGACCTTGACGAGCCGCGCGGAGAGAGCTGCATCTTTTTCGATCACCTCAATCAAGTCGCTGATTCCTGTGTCATCTTTCTCGGTGACTTCGCGCACGTTGAGCGCTACCTCTGGAAGAGATGGCAGAACGAGTTTGTCTTCGTCGATGGCAGCGTTAATTTCTTGAATGATCTTTTCTGCAAGTTCAGACATGCTTACACTTTCCTCAATTTTAGTACCTAGCTTTCGCCAGAGCGGGATATTTCTGTATTGAAATAAGTGTAGGCGAGAATTTGCAGTTAGCAGTTATATCTTTGATTTTTAATGTTAATTGTAGTCGATTTCCTCAATGCGAATTGGAGTGTTGCTACCCTCTGCTAACAAGGCTGGCTGCCCGCTTTCTGCAAAGGCGATATCGCAAACAACTAGTCCTACAAACTTGTCACGACCAGCATGAAAACGGACAACATCTCCGATTTTTCGGCCTTCTGCATTGACAAGTTTGCTCCCGGGAAGGAGGGCGGCTGTCTCTTTAGCATCCAGATTGAAGAGATACATTTTCTTCTTAAGCTTTCCGAGAAACTTCATTCGGGCAATAATCTCTTGGCCTGTGTAGCAGCCTTTATTAAAACTCACCGCACCCAGTTCTTGAAGGTTAAGTTGTTGAAGAATAAAAGTATCAAGCGTTTGCGGATAAAGCTCAGGGATACCATGGTAACAATCGTCTTGCAGCCATGCCTCTAATTCTGCGTCAGAAGAGTTAGCTTCTAGTGCTTCGCGGCTCCATAGCTCGCATCGTTGTTCTGAGCGATCAGCGGCTCTTAGGTAGCCATTCGTTTCTTGAGTAATGCTGTTACCGCTATGCTTGAAGACGGAACGGATGCCATAGACGGCATAGTCGTGTTGTTGTTTGAACTCGCACTTAAAAAATACCTTGTACTTGTTCAGCGCATGGATGCCTGACTCTGCTATGTCGTTGTGCACTTTTATCCAAAATGCGCCGTCGATACGAGCGATTACGAACAGCCAGTACATTCTTCCTTTTGGTGAGTTAGCCGTTCCAAATGTCCATGTATTGTCTGCGAGAGAATCAATGTCACAGCTAGCTTGTCCCTGAAGAAACTTTGCTGCGTCAGGCCCCTCCACTTTAAAAAGGGTGTAAGGCAATTTTAAGTAGTGATTGGTCATATATGCG
Organism: Oleiphilus sp. HI0079; assembly: GCF_001635105.1. NCBI lineage: Bacteria > Pseudomonadati > Pseudomonadota > Gammaproteobacteria > Oceanospirillales > Oleiphilaceae > Oleiphilus > Oleiphilus sp. HI0079. Next base: position 20,336 of record NZ_LWFT01000739.1, on the reverse strand, counting down.
TGCTGCTATGGTCGTGTACAGAGAGAATTATTGTGGGTTGCATGCACCTTCAGGCGACGCGACTCATTTAAGTTGTAAACGGTAAAAGGGGAGACGAAAAACAGATATGTTGACAGGCATTCAGTCTTTAGTTGGACGACCCCCCAATGAACGCCGAACCAAATCTGCTCATCAAATAACACCGGACGTTGTTCGCCAGCGTAGTTGAGTTGCATGCTCTGGCCATTGAATGTGATGACGGAGTGTGGAGGGTGCTTTATTGCCGCTTGATAGGCGAGGAAAGTATTCCCGGCTATCACAAATAACGCCACCAGCATTATTGAGCTGTTCGAGCTCAATGCAGCAATAATCAGCGCAAAAATCGAAGGGGCGAGCAATAGTGCGAAAGCCCGCCACGAGGATTGAAATGAGACCTTAGTCTGGTTGAACACGATCCACTATCATCTTAACCATCCGCGCATGATCGGGGTCAGTAGGCACGCTCTTTTGCATAAACCACTGGAAAAGATCGGTATCTTCGCATTCTAGAAGTTTTTCGTAGCGTGCTTGGTCTTCAGAATCTAGATCTAGATATGCTTCTTTCAAGAAAGGTACAAGCAGGACGTCTAATTCGAGCATGCCCCGACGGCTGTGCCAGAAAAGCCGATTAAATTTTATGCGCTCGGGCGAATCGAAGGGTAACTCTGAGTACTCGGGCATGAAAGCGTGCTCTTAATAAGTGAGCCTCGATTATAAGAATCACTGGCCTTTGGCTCAAGCTTTCATATTGATATTAGTGCGCGTTGATACTGCGATTTGTTCGAGTCAGGTAGTTTACTTCTAGGGCTTCATGTGCCGACATCTCCCATTCGACTGGCGCAATCTGGACGCGCGTTGCTTGCATAGACGAAGCACTATTAGCAGATTCAAGTTTTTTGAGCGCAATAAGCGTGTTGTGTTGTCTGTTGTGTGGGGTATTGTCTTGCGTATCCATAGCATCCATCTCTTACATTTCGTTACACAATCTTACTTAAGGTAATGTTGCATGTTATTTTGTTACGAATCTCGGGTGTGAGCGTGCTTTGTTAGAAGGTTTGCGCTTGTTTACATTTTGGTTCCTATCGTGGAAAGCGAATGTCGAAAAACTGGTTTGTCTACATGATCGAGACGAAGTGTGGTGCGCTTTACACAGGTATAACTACGGATGTAGAGAGGCGTTATGCCGAGCATCTCGCCGTCAAAGAAGGGGGGCGCCTTGGCGCAAAGTACTTTCGAGGTAGAGAACCAAAACGTGTCGTGCTTGTGGAGTCGTTTGACGATCGAAGCGCGGCATCAAAGCGGGAGTATGAGATCAAAGCCATGGCAAGAAAGCAAAAGTTGGCTTTGATCTCAGCAGGAAAGACTTAAGCGCGTCTCTTTTTAAAACTCTGCAGACCTAGTCCAGCCATGATTTGAGCGACCGCAGACCAAGCGCTGAGATTGGGTTTTGGCGCTTTCCCGTTGCCCATTCGTGCTAACTGAAACTCATACCACGTAATATCCAGCATGGTCATGGTATCGACCATTTTTACCCCTGTGGTTGGCCGTTTCAGTTCAATTCGATAATCCTTATTGTTGAGTACTTGAGCCGCGGCGTCCGGCGCTATTGCTAAAGGTCGCGCAAGACCAATCATGTCACATGCATTACTGTCTAGTGCATCCTGCATGGCCCTGGCGGAGCGAAATCCTCCTGTGACGACGAGTGGCGTGGTAATTTCCTTGCGAATGCTTTCGGCAAACTCAAGAAAGTAGGCTTCGCGTTTTGCTGTGCTGCTAGCCACTTTATGCCCGATCATGCTTGGGCTCTCGTAGGTGCCGCCTGATACTTCGATCAAATCGATGCCAAGGCCAGAGAGTTTTTGGATTACTTGCATCGCTTCCTCATGAGAGAAGCCACCTTTTGAGTAGTCCGCGGAGTTAAGTTTGATGCCTACCGGAAAGTCATCGCCGACTTGCTCTCTAATAGCCGCATACACGGCCTCAACAAAGCGCATGCGGTTTTCAAGAGATCCGCCCCATTTGTCTTTTCGCTGGTTATGGTGAGGAGACAAGAATTGGCTGACCAAATATCCATGTGCACCGTGAATCTGAACGCCATCAAAGCCGGTTTCTTTGGCTAGTCGCGCCGCATTAGCAAAGCGCTTAATGATGCCTCCAATTTCCTCGTCATGAAGGGCTCTAGGGCACGCGAAGCTCGCCTCTAAACCTCCACTTAGAGGGATTGCAGATGGGGCGACCGGCTGGCTATTTAAAAACTTCGGAATTTGCTTGCCTGGATGGTTTAGCTGCATCCATACGGTTGCACCGGTATGCTGAGAAGCTTTCGCCCAACGACGAAACGCATTCAAATCACTTTGTTCGTCTAAGACGACGTTCTTTGGTTCACCGAGTGCGCCTCGGTCAATCATAACATTGCCTGTTACAAGCAAACCTGTACCACCCTCAGCCCATTTTGCGTACAAACGCTCTAAGCGCAAATCTGGGTTGTGTTGTTTGTCGCCGAGTTGTTCGCTCATTGCTGATTTGAAGAGGCGATTTTTTACTTCGGTTTTATTGTTGATCTGATAAGGGCTGTTTAATGCAGGCATAACGTGCTCGGCTCAAAGGTTGAAAACGGTTAGCGTGAAGAACTTAATTTGTTAAAGCTACTCGGCCTGCAAGCTTACGCACTTTTTTCTACAGCGTGTAGTCACTGGCCGGATATGTATAGAACTTACTGATGCGTATGCCCTGCGCGCTCTAAATAGCGCGATATATGGTTGGCACACTCTGCAGCGAAGTCATCTTGGGTATTTAGCCAGTGGATACTTACCCCTTTCTTCTCAATGTTGCGGAACCATTTTTCTTGTTGTTTGGCAAATTGATGAATGGCGCTTCGCAGCTTTTGGAACATGTCGTTGTAATCTAGCTCCCCTCTCAGGAACAGGCTGAGGTAGCGATATTCTAAGCCATAGTGTTCAAGGGATGTGTGAGAAACGCCCTGTTCCAAAAGTTGTTTTACCTCATCAAGCATGCCTTCGTCTAATCGGCTTGCTAAGCGTTGACTAATCCGCTTTCTGGTTGTCTCTCTTGGATATTGTAAGCCAAAAACTAGGGGCTGATAGTCGGGCCAACAGACGGTTTCAGATCCATTCTTCTCGGCGAGGGCGATCTCGATGGCACGCACTGTTCGCTGTTTGTCTGCGATATCTGTTTGATTGTGCAGATGCGGGTTAAGTGTCGCCAACTGATCGATAAGGTCAGCGTGGTCCTTGTTATTGAGCTCGTTGCGAAGATGTTCGTCGAACGGCGCTTTTGTTAGCGCATAACGCCTCAATACCGCATCCAGATACATGCCCGTACCGCCAACAAGAAAAGGTAAGACCCCTTTATCTAGCACAGATGAATAAGCGTTATTGAAATCCTGCGCAAAGCGGAAAAGATTGTATTCTTCGCCTGGGAGAGCAATGTCGATAAGGTGGTAAGGGATCTCGCCGTATTCTTGCAGATCTTTGCCCGTTCCGATGTCCATTCCCTTGAAAACTTGGCGAGAGTCCGCGGAAAGAACCTCGCCGTGAAAGCGTCGAGCCATGTCCACGCCTAGATGCGTCTTGCCGCTGGCAGTTGGTCCCAGAATAACAATAAGCGGCTTTGTTGGTGGTTTTTGCATGACTCTGTTCAAGGTTTTGGAACGCTTCTTTATGGTGAGCTTGAAACCGTTCGCTTGGAGCTTTAGGGTGACAGCCCTCTAAGGCTGCCTATATTAGCAGTCTTTAAAAGGATTTTGTGGACAAAGAGCATCATCAAACGTCCCCTGCATAAATAAAAATAATCGTGGGCTGTGCGAACCGAATATGAAGTCATGGATACACAAGGACGGTTTTGTTCGTTTATTTTCAAAACGAACATTCTTAATGAGCATCTTGCTCACTATGTTCGCATCATCATCGTTTGCGCTAGAGCGCAAGGTATTTTGTGTTTGGGATCCAGTAGGGCGAAGCGGCCCAGTTATGGCCTTTTATTCTGATTTGATCCCAAAAGCGCAAGCTTGGGGTTTGAGCATTCGTTTTATTGCATATACGGATGAAAAAGTCGCCGCCAATGAGTTTAAAGCCGGAAAATGCGAGGCGGTGTTACTAAGCGCCATTTTATCGCGCCAGTTTGTAAAGTTTGGCGGAACAATGGACGCCATCGGTGCCATCAGCTCGCAGAAAGGTTTGGAGATGGTTCTAAAAACGCTAGCTCGACCAAGGGCTGGTAAGCTAATGACGCAAGGGCCGTTCGAGGTCGTTGCAACATTTCCGGTCGGTTCGATGTATGCTTTTGTGAACAACAGAAGTATCAATAGTATCGAAGACTTTGCTGGTCGACGAATTTCTGTCCTTAACAACGACCCACAAGCCCTTAAATTTGCAAAACTAGCAGGTGCTTCGCCGGTAGGTACGACGCTGTCTACGTTTGCGCCGATGTTTAATAATGGAAATATCGATATATTGCTCATGCCCGCCCTCGCATACAACACCTTTGAGTTGTATCACGGACTTGGTGAGCGCGGCGGCATTATTGATTACCGTTTGTACTATGGCATGTTACAAACGATCGCACGCAAAAGTGAATTTCCTGCCGACTTCGGGCACAAAATGCGTAACTACATTTTCACCCGCTTACGCGCGATTGATCGCTTGGTGAAAGATGCAGAAAAAGAGATACCATCCAAGTATTGGATAAATGTCGATCAGTTTACCAAAGACGACATAGACCACTTCAGCAAACGCGTGCGGCTAGCCCTTAAAAAAGACGATGTAAATCATCCAACGGCATTAAAGCTGTTGTGGAAAATACGTTGTCGCCTTGACCGATCGCGCGGAGAGTGCACTCGGCCTGAATAGTCCGCAGGCAGGCGCTAAATGCCTGCGTCATGGCGGTTTTTGCTGCTGGTTACAGCTTGTATGCTCTTTAGGATGATGCTCCAGTCGCGACTATATCTACGCGTTCTCGGCCTTGCTCATTGATCGCGCTTTGTTGCCTGGTGCTTTATCAAGCCAGAGTAATAATGCCGGTAGCGCAAAAAAGTCAAAAATCAGTGCGAGCGTAATCGTGCAGGCTGTAAAAATTCCCATGTACGCATTCATATTGAAATCTGACAGTGCAAGCACCATGAAGCCAGCCACTAAAACAAAGGTCGTGACCCAAAGAGCTGTCCCAACCATTGAAAATGCGTATCGAACAGCCTCTTCAGCCGAGTAGTCTTTTTCTCTTCTTGCACGTTGATATTTGCTGAGAAAGTGCACGGTATTGTCAATGACGATTCCGAGTATCATGCCCACTCCTGTACCGATTGATATCCCCACATCGCCTTGCATGACGCCCCAAATCCCAAAGGTCGCACCGATCGGTACAATATTCGGAATCACGCTCACTGCGCCAAGTTTGAGCGAACGAAGTACTATGCACATGATCAAAACAATCACGACGAGCGCATAGCCAACACCCATTACCATGCTGTCGACATTTCGCTTGCCGATGTGCGAGAACATGAGATTAGGGCTTGCAGCGTAGTAAGTTTCGATATCGGTATTCTTGTCCAACCATTGTGCGATCTCTTGCTCAAGTTTGAGTGTCTCTGAGGTGACGATATTTTCCATAGTAATCAGAATTCGCACCGAAGATTTGTCGACATTAAGTTGGTTGTTCAAGTCTAAGCCGTAAGGTAGTGACATTTCGTAGAGCAACAAATATTGCGCGGCCAGTTCTTTGTTTTCCGGAAGTTTGAAGTAAGTTTGATCATCACCATGCATGTTCTTGTTGAGTCGCTTGAATATCTCAGTAATCGTTTCGACATTTGTGACCTCGTCTTTCGCCTTTAGCCAGTCTGTAAATGCCTCGATCTGACGAAGAAACTCCGGTGTACTGATACCGTTGCTTTCGCCTTGCTCAAGTGAATAGGCAATGTTGTACATGCCTGTGAGATTGTCAGCGGTAAATTCGGTGTCGGCGCGAAATTCCACTGAGTTCTTGAAGTAGCCAATGAAATCGTCGTTGATTTGGTTGGTTGGAATGAGTGCAAACAATACCAGCGTGACAATGCCTGAACCAATTAACACCCCGCGGCGGTTATCGATAATGAAGCCCGCAAGCGAGTCCATCGCCTTGCTTTTGCGTTGCGCCTGCTTTGTCGCGGATACGGGTAAAATGCAGACAAGTGCAGGAAGAAAAAAGACAGAGAGGAAAAATGCCGCGATCACGCCTATTGCAACGGTATTGCCCAAATCTCTGAAAGGCGGTACTTCTGAGAAATTCATGGTCATAAAGCCAAGCACGGTGGTTAAGCTTGTAATAAAGATGGGTTGTAGGTTGATGCGAATACTTTCTTGCATCGCGGCCTCTTTCTGCATTCCTTGACGTAAGTTAAACAGAAAGGAAACAAGTATGTGTACGCAGTCAGCAACGGCCATTGTAGTAATGACGGTTGGGGCACTTGTCGAGGGTCCTGTAAGCGTCCAACCAAGGTGTCCGAACATCCCCATGGCTGTCAAAACGGAGAGGAAAATAACTAAAACTGTCGCGATCGTGCCGGTAAATGAGCGCAAAAGAAGCCAAAGAGTTACGATAATGACCATTAGCATAATGGGCATCAGATTCTTCATGTCTTTTTGGGCGGACTCCGAAAACGCGTTGCCTAGCATGACGCTCCCCGTCATATAGACGGAAAGTGAAGGATATTCTTCCTCAAACTCTCGGGAAAGCTTACGCGCAGCCGCCACCACTTCTGGCATTTCAGATTCGCTTAATTGGGGTAGCTGAACGGTAACGTTAATCGCCGTGACATGTGCTTCAGGTGAAATGAGTCTGCGGACTAGAAGAGGCTCGTTTAAGGCGACGTTTTCAACATAGTTAAGATCAACGTCTTCTGGAAACTCGACCAGATCGGCAACAATCAAGTCGTCCTCTTCAGCTCTTGTGTGTTGATAGTTGGTAATCGAATCGACGCGCGTAGAGTAGGGCAGTTGCCAGCTTCTTTCAGTCAGGTCTTGTATTGCAGCCAATACATCTCGATCGAATACTTTGCCTCCTTTTGGTTCGATAACCATCAATACATTGTCGGATTTTGAATAGGTGTTTTGGATGGTTTCGAAAGCGACAAGTTGTTCGTTGTCAGGAGAAAAGAAGACGCGATAGTTTGAGCTGAAACCAATACTTGTGATGCCGCTAGAGATCAGGCCGACGATGACAAATGTGAGGACGATGATGGCCCATCGCCACTTGATGATTCCAGAGGCAAACCTATCGGCGTTCATGATGCGATTCCTTTTTATTTTGTTATGCCACGAGTCTGCAGCAGCGCTCGCTATTCTAGGTGTCTTTAGTCGACAATAAAAACCATTTACTATTGAATGTACTGTTCCATTTGTGGCATAAATGCCCGAATAACGTGTTTTTGTTTCATAGGGCTTATGGAGTCGAATATGCAGGACCTGAATGAAATGGCGATCTTTGCAGTGGTCGTTGGCTGTGGCAGCTTTACCAAAGCCGCGGAGAAGCTAAAACTGCCAAAGTCGACGGTCAGCCGAAAGGTTTCGCAGCTTGAAAAGCGTGTTGGTGTGAGATTGATTAATCGTACAACGCGGAATTTGAAGCCGACAGAAACGGGAAAGCTTTACTACGAAAATTGTATGAAAATGCTGGAGCAAGCGGAAGAGGCAGATCGTATTGTCAATAATATGCAATCAGAACCGACGGGTTTGCTGCGCATCAGTACTCCGCTAGCGTGCGGCATTCCTTTCTTTACCGATATTTTTAAGCGCTTTTCGCGCCTCTATCCTAAGGTCAGCCTAGAGATTATTTCGGATAACAAAAACCTCGATATGTTAGACGAAGAGATCGATATCGCATTTCGCATTGGTCCGCTCGAAGACTCTAGCTTAGTTGCAAGGAATCTTGGCACAGCAAGGCTATCTTTGTGCGCGTCCCCTGAGTATTTGGCTGAGTTTGGTGTGCCTAAATCAGTGGATGATCTGCAGAATCACCACTGCATAATGCATTCCACGTATTCTTGGGTGTTTATGACAAAAAACGGCGAAGAGGTTCCTAATATACAGAGCCGTTTGACAGCAAATGACGTAGAGATGATTAGAATGCTCGCGCTCGATGACTTTGGTATCGGAGCAGTCCCTCAATTGTTGATCGCGGATGATGTGAGGGCAGGAAAGTTAAAACTGTTATTGCAGGATACGCCATTTCAAGAGCGCACGTTTTATATGGTTTATCCAAGTCGAAGAGAGCCACCGTCTAAGGTCGTCGCATTTACTGAATTTATGCTTGAGAACTGCGTTAATCCGCCTTGGGAGCAGCTGTCAGGGGTGTTCAGCGCGCGCAGTCAGGATGACCTCGGTGAGACGAGTTTTATTGGTCGGGCTGAAGAGCTAGCTGCAAGCTAAATTTAGCCTGATTGACGTGTGTAACTCGGTAGATAAGCGCTTGGTAGATCAGAGCTTGGTATAAGAGACGTAATTGATGAGTGATGAAGACGAGCAGGACTTGTTCGCCGCGGAAATGGCGGGGGTGAAGCCCCTGCGAAAGAATCGCGCGCGTCTGCACAAGAAAGAGGAAGACACACCGGGTAAGATGGTGCGTAGAAGCCTAGCCGTATCAGCAAGGCAAACGTTAGATCCACTGGCTTCGACGGTTGTTCCGGAGCTGAAGTCAAACGATGTTTTGGAATTTCGGCGTGATGGTGTTCAGCACGGCGTGTACAAAAATTTACGGATGGGGCGATACGACATAGAGGCCCGTCTTGATTTGCACCGAATGACGGTTGACGAATCTAGACGAATGGTTTTCGAGTTTCTGCGAGATTGCTTTCACTACGAGCTGCGAACTGTTTTGGTGATGCATGGCAAGGGCGATCGCAACCCGGACAAAGTTGCCAAAATCAAAAGCCATCTCTCTGTTTGGCTTCCCCAAATTGATGAGGTGATGGCATTTCACTCGGCCCAGCCTCGTCATGGCGGGACGGGTGCCGTTTACATCATGCTCAAGAAGGGCGATAAGTCTAAGCAAAGCACAAGAGAAAAATTCGGTTTGAGGTGATTTAGTGATCTCGAATAAACGATGTTCAGCAAAACAACGATAAAAGTGAGCGCTATGAAATTTGTTCTTAATGGGGAAGATATCTCCATCGATATTGATCCCGATATGCCCCTTCTTTGGGCGATCAGAGATGAAATAGGTAAGAAAGGCACGAAGTTTGGGTGCGGCATGGGCTTGTGTGGCGCTTGCACAGTGCACTTGAATGGTCAGGCGATTCGTTCATGTATTACGCCGATAGGTAGCATTGAGGGTCAAAACATCACGACTATTGAAGGGCTGGGCGAGAGAGACAATCTTCATCCAGTTCAGCAAGCATGGATTGAGCACAACGTTCCTCAATGCGGGTACTGTCAACCGGGGCAAATTATGTCGGCGACCGCGCTGCTTAGTGATAATGCTAGTCCTAGTGATGACGATATCGACAGTGCAATGTCAGGTAACATTTGTCGTTGTGGCACTTATCCTCGAATTCGTAAAGCGATTAAGTCAGCCGCGGTGAGTATCGCAAACGCTGATGCGCTTGCTTACGAAGCGAAGGTGTAGGGGGATCTCATGAGCAAAGTGTCTGATTTATTACCTCTAACTCGACGTCAGCTGTTTGTGAAGGGTTCGTTGGTCGGTGGCGGCCTTACGATCGGTTTGAGCTTGCCAGCGTGTTCTACTACCGGTAATCAAGTATCCGATGATGGTGTTTGGCAGGCGAATGCATGGCTTGAAATCGACCAGCAAGGTGGCGTGCGCTTCACGCTCGATCGCGTGGAGATGGGGCAGGGGACATATACCGGTATCACTACGTTGATTGCTGAGGAGCTTGATTATCCTCCAGAGAAGATCGATGTTGTGTTTGCTGAGGCGCAACAGGTTTATAGAAACCCAGGCTATGGGCTTCAGATCACCGGCGGCAGTAACAGTATCGCGACAAGCTGGAAGCCGATCAGAGAAGCTGCTGCGTCTGCACGAGAAATGCTTTTGGCGGCGGCGTCTAAGGTGTTCGACGTACCGATTGAAAAGCTTATTTTACAGGGTGGCTTGATTACAGTGCGCGGTGAAGATCGCTCTGTGGCAATGGGTGAATACGTTGTACTCGCAGCAAAAGAGTCGGTGCCAGACGAACCAAAGTTAAAGCGAAAAAGTGATTTTAAATACATCGGTAAGCATTCCGCTAGGCTAGATTCGGCAATGAAAGTTAACGGTACCGCAGACTTTGGTATCGATGTCGAAGTCGAGGGAATGGCATATGCGGTGGTTATTCACCCGCCCGCTATCGGTGCAAGCATTAGCGCATACGATGCGAGCAGTATTCAGGGTGATGCTCGGCTCGTTGCTACAGCTGCGATCGACTCGGGCCTCGCGGTTGTCGCAAAAAGTTATTGGGCGGCTCGAAAGCTTTCAGAGAAGATCTCAATTGACTGGAAGATGCCTGAATCGCCAATTACTACAGAAGATACGTTTGCACTATACCGCTCTGTTATGACCGAAGATTCGGGCGATACTGTGCGTTCTGAAGGCGATGCTGAGGAGGTGTTTTCAAGCGAAGAGGGTGCACTTGTTGAGCTTGAATTTGAAATGCCATTTTTAGCGCATGCGACTATGGAGCCAATGAATTGTGTTGCGCATGTTCAGGATCATCGCGCAGATATTTGGGCCTCAACCCAAGGTCCGGATATTGCTCAGGTAGTTGTCGCGAAGGCAACGCATCTTGATTTGGATGAAGTATTTATACATTCGCAGTTTATCGGTGGTGGGTTCGGGCGGCGTTTGAATCAGGATTTCATCGGCGAGGCGGCGGAAATTTCAAAGGCTACGGGCTTGCCGATAAAACTGGTTTGGTCTCGCGAAGATGACATGCGCAATGATTTTTATCGCCCTGCAAGCCTTCACAAGCTGCGAGCGCGCGTAGACAAAGACAACGTCCTTGCTTGGGATCACCATATAGCCGCGCCTGGTGTAATGGATTGGTATGTATGGGATGCTGCGCCGGCTATGTTTCCGGCAGCGCCAAAATTTATGTTCCCTATGCTTGGCAAGGTCGGCCTTGCAACGGCTGGCACCCCCATGACGCCAGCTGACCGTTCCGCTTACGAAGGTGCTGACGATTTACCGTATGCCTTCGGTTCGCAAGAGGTTAGATATAGTAAGGCGGACGCGGGGGTTCCTGTGGGCTACTGGCGAGCGGTCGGGCACTCGCACAATGGTTTTGTTACCGAAACCTTTGTTGAGGCGTGTGCCGAGAAGGCAGGGCAGGATGCGGTTGAGTTCCGGCTAGCGCTCTTGAGGGATCAGCCTCGTATGGCCGCTGTGCTGAAGTTGGCGGCACAAAAAGGTGGTTGGGCTGAAAAGCCGCCTGAAGGACGTTATCGAGGCATCGCTGTGCACAAATCCTTCGGGTCGTACGTGGCGGAGCTGGTTGAATTGAGCGTTGAGCAAGGTCAGCCAAAAGTCCATAAAGTCGTTTGTGCTGTCGATTGCGGTCAGGTGGTCAACCCCGACATTGTGACCATGCAAATGGAGAGCGGCATCGTTTTTGGATTGACCGCAGCGCTTTATGGTGAGATCAGTTTCGACAGTGGTTTGGCGAAACAAAGCAACTTCCATGATTATCAGATGGTACGCAACAACGAGTGCCCTGAGATTGAAGTCCACATTGTTGCAAGTGAAGAGTCACCGACGGGAGTTGGAGAGCCAGGTTTACCTCCGCTCGCAGCCGCTATGGGAGCCGCTATATTCAAAGCGACGGGTACGAGGCATACTCGCTTGCCCTTTAAGCTGTCTTAACGCATTGGCGATGGTCTAGGCGATGAATACCCAACGCATCGAGGTTTTTAAGGCGCTGCTTACTGCTTTGCAGGCAAAACGGCCTGTGTTTTTAGTAACTGTGCTTGAAACATGGGGGGCATCGCCACGGCCTGCCGGAAGTGTGCTCGCCTTTGACCCTCTTGCCAATCAGGTTTTTGGATCGGTTTCTGGCGGCTGCGTTGAAGAAGACTTGTTGGAGAGCTTGCGATCTCCCGAAAGTCTTGATGAAAAGGACGTGTTTCCCATTACTAAGCGATACGGAGCCGATGCGGCAGGGTATGATTTGCCTTGTGGTGCCACCATCGAGTTACTAATAGAGCTTTTTGATCCAGTCCAAAATTCGAGTTGTGTTGAGCATGTTCAGACTCTTCTCGCCCGGGTTGACCAGTTGTCTGAAGTTTGCCGTTGTGTTGCTCTCGATTCTTCGCGCACTTGCACATTGACGGATTTTCCAGACGAGGCGTATGGTGAGGTATGGTGCCAAGATGACTGCGTTTATCTGCGTTGTGCGGCTATCGACAAACTCTTGCTTATTGGCGCGACGGATGTCGCGCAGTATCTAGTGCCTCTTGTGCAACAGCTAGGTTATCAGGTTTCCATATGCGAGCCTCGACGCTCGTTTCTTGAGCGACAAAGTTTGCTTGGCAACATCGATGTCATAACAGACGCGTTGCCGGATGATGTGGTTTACCAGTCTTATTTTGAGGAGAATAGCGCAATCGTCGCATTGGCCCATGATCCAAGAATTGACGATCTTGGCGTCTTGGCTGCGCTTCAAGGGCGTGCACATTTTGTTGGCGCTTTGGGGTCGCAACGTAACGCGAAGTTGCGTAGGCAGCGGCTTATGAAACTGGGTTTGACGGAAAATCAGATAGAGAAACTTAAAGCGCCAGTCGGCTTGTCGATCGGAAGCCATACTCCGATAGAGATAGCGATTTCAATCGCCGCTCAGCTTGTTGATGTTCGTTCCTTGCGAGTGAAACGAGTAGTGCAAGGCAGTCTTATCGGTAAAATTCCTGCCGGGATTGACAAAGCAATCGTTTAGCACCATTCTAAGCCGCATGAATATCAACACTGTATTAAAACACTCTTGGTCGAGCTTGCTCATGATGCGACTCTTAGTCGCACGCGTGGCATTGGCCCGTGCTCGTCTTTCCGTGTGTTTTGTTGATTAAATAGTTCTTTCAAAGCCACGGCGTTCATGCGGTGGCTTTCTTCTTGCTCCCGATGTACTCCGTTGAAATGACATTAACCTCCACTTGGCTTTAGTGAGGTTAAGCGACGAGTTTATAGGGAGAATTCTCGTGTCTATTATGCCTGCTTACCTAACCATCGTATTGGTTTGGTCTACAACACCTTTAGCAATCTCTTGGAGTGCCGAGACGATGACGCCTGTTGCTGCACTAGGGTTGCGTATGCTTCTAGCGGCGGTTGTCGGTTGGGTGATGCTTTATGTGCTGGCGATCAAGATTTCATGGGAGCGCGATGCTGTGCGCACGTATGCGTTTTCTCAGTTGGGTATCGTGGCTGCAATGCTTTGTGTTTATAGTGCTTCGCAGTTTATTCCCTCAGGTTTGATATCTGTATTGTTTGCTTTAGCGCCGCTCTTATCCGGGGTTTTCGCTTATTTTGTGCTTTCGGAGAATAACTTCACGCCAGATAGAATTGCCGCTTTTTTAGTCTCGTTTATTGGCTTATGTGTGATTTGTCTTGATGGCGTGGTGGTGAGCGGCGAGGGTTATAAAGGCGTTTTGTTTTTGTTGCTTGGCGTGTCTCTCTACAGTTNTAGCGGCGTAAAAGTGCAGCAAATTGGTTTTCAGGGGAACCCCCTGGCGACAACCGTTGGCAGTGTTGTCATGTCTGTACCATTGTTTGGTTTTGCGTGGTTGGTGCTCGATGGCGGTATACCGGCCATAGATTGGTCTAGTAAGTCTCCATACGCTGTGATTTATCTCGCCTTGTTTGGGTCGTTATTGGGATTTTGTGCTTACTTCTTTTTATTGAAAGTTGCTGGAGCAGCCGCAGTAGCGATGGTGACTTTGCTGACCCCCGCGTTGGCGCTCATATTGGGGGCTCTTGTGAATGGCGAAACGATCTCGGTGAAAGTGTATTTAGGGACAGGGCTCATTCTTTCGGGTCTGTTTCTGTATTACCGTAAGCTGCTGCTTGGTATGCGTGATACTTCAAACAACAGCCTAGAACAGAGTGCTTAATCTAATTCAAATGTGCTTGAAACTCGTGCTTTGAATTCGATATTTTTGATTTGATAGGTGTCAGGTTCATCCGCGCTTTGGGCTTCCACAGCCATCGCGCGCATTGGACTTGGCGAGGGACGATCGCTGTGCTCAATGTTGTGTTCAACATACTGAATTTTGCCGAGCTCAGCTCCATATGATTGAGCAATAACCTGCGCAGCAGATTTGGTTTTTTCAATTGCGTTTTGTAAAGCTATTGCGTGTGCTTCAGAAGAATCTTTGACATCAAAACGTATCGCGTTTACGCGGGAAACCTCAGACGCGGTAATGGCATTCACCAAAGATTCAAGTTGGTCGAGGTTGGAAAGTGAGAAGTTAACGAAACGGGTCACTTGGTAGCCTTCTAGAGATCTTACTTTATCTTGATAGTTGTATCGAGGTGCAATGTTTACTTGGCTACTGTCCAAGGAGTCTTTGTCTACATCGAAGTCTTTCAATGAGTTAAGGAGCTTGCTAACTTGATTGCTTGTAAAATCTCTCGCAAGATCGGCGGTGTCCGCTGTGTGCTCAAAACTAAGACTGATGCGAGCGAGCTCCGGTTCGACAGAAGAGGTACCGATCGCAGAAACTCGAATGCCGTTTTGCTCTGATGCTGCAATGTGGGTCGAGAATATAGAAAAGACAAACATAGCTCCGAGTAAGATAAGAGAAATGGCGCGGTCAGGACCTTGTTCTAAGTTCATTGAGCGAGGCATAGAGGGTGGACTCCAAGTTGTTAAGGTTTAGCAACGTGTAAATACGGTGCAGGGATCACTAAAGTTATAGCGTAGGTCTTTATGACCAGCTTAGTCAAAATTAGCTGTGTACCTTTGCAAAGTGCAATGAAACACAACGAAAAAATAGAAAGAGATCAGCAGTATGAAAATTGGAATATTAGATTGTGATGAGATTGCGCCGGAGTTAGTTGATGACTATCCCAATTATGCATCCATGTTTTGTGACCTGTTAGCCAAAACCACTTTGGCAGCGGAGCAGCCAGAATTTATTCGGTACAAGGCATGCCATGGGGAATTACCTTCCAATGTTAGCGACTGCGACGCGTACTTGATCAGTGGCAGTAAAACCGGGGTCTATGACGAGGTTGAATGGCGTGAACCTCTCAGAATACTCGTTCAGAATATATATGATGCAGGTATTCGTGTCGTGGGTATTTGTTTCGGCCATCAGCTACTGGCAGATGTCCTTGGAGGGAAAGCCGAGAAGTCCAACAAGGGTTGGGGTATTGGTGCTATCGAACATAAGAAGCAAGGTGTAGACGGGCCGTTTGAAGATATGCCTGAGAGTCTGACATTGTTGTTCAGCCACCAGGATCAAGTCACTCAATTACCGCAAGGCGCAGCTCGAATTTACGGAAGCGAGTTCTGTGAAAACGGCGCGTTTTACATTCCAGGCAAAGTGTTGGGTTTTCAGGGGCATCCCGAGTTTACAAATGATTATAGCGACCGTTTGATGCGTTTACGTCGAGCGCGCTATCCGGTTGAGCGGTATGATGAAGGCATCGCTTCTATTGGCACTGAAACACAAGAGCATTTGGTGGCCGAGTGGATGATGCAATTTCTTTTTGGCTTGAGGGGTTAGATTCTAAAGCATATGACTCGGTTCTCCTCCTTTGGAAACAAGTTAGGCGGAACTTCAGGTATTACGAGCCTCATGGAGGATCTAGGTAATGCGCTGAACTCTGGTTCTGACATCATCATGATGGGTGGGGGCAATCCTGCGCATATTCCTGAAGTTGAAAAAGTATTTAAGGAAAAGCTTTCTCTGCTGACTGAGGATCGACATAGCATGAAGCGATTGATCGGAATCTATGATCCTCCTCAGGGTGAGATCGACTTTATCGATGCTATGGTCAGTTTGCTTAATCAGGAATATGGGTGGAATCTCACCAAGCGGAATGTGGCTCTTACCAACGGTAGCCAGGCCGGTTTTTTCATGCTGTTTAATATGTTTGCGGGCCAATATGCCTCAGGCATATCAAAGCAGATCTTATTACCGCTCGCGC
Source organism: Oleiphilus sp. HI0079 (assembly GCF_001635105.1). Taxonomy (NCBI): domain Bacteria; kingdom Pseudomonadati; phylum Pseudomonadota; class Gammaproteobacteria; order Oceanospirillales; family Oleiphilaceae; genus Oleiphilus; species Oleiphilus sp. HI0079. The sequence continues at coordinate 4,196 of NZ_LWFT01000739.1, read as the reverse complement.
CAGAGTATATTGGCTACAGTGATTCGGGGTTGAGCGACGGGATTTTTAGAGCGTTTCGGCCAGAAATCGAGACCATTGATGAACAGACATTCAAGTATAAGATCGATTTTCAGTCTTTGGAGTTTGATGAGCGAGTTGGGGCAATTTGCGTTTCTCGCCCAACGAACCCTACCGGCAACGTGTTGACCGATGATGAGATCCGCAAGCTCGACGAGATTGCTCGGGCGAGAGATGTACCGCTTATTATTGACGGAGCCTACGGGACACCGTTTCCGAATCTGATATTTAGTGATGCCAAACCGCATTGGAATGACAATACAATTGTTTGCTTGAGCCTTTCGAAACTGGGATTACCTGCTGCAAGAACCGGTATTGTGGTCGCAAACGAGGAAACCATTAATGCGCTATCTGGTATCAACGCAGTGATGAACCTGGCTACCGGAAGTTTCGGGCCAATGCTGGCCAAAGACCTTGTTGCCTCGGGTGAAATTCTAAAAATGAGTAATGAGCTTGTTCGGCCTTTTTATCTTGACAAGGCTTCAAAGGCCGAGGCCTACTTTAAGTCGCTTTGCAGAGATTTGCCTGTTTCGTTGCATAAGGTTGAGGGGGCGATGTTTCTCTGGATTTGGATGAAAGGTTGTCCTGTCTCAAGTCAGCAGATGTATGAGCGTTTAAAAACGCGTGGTGTTCTTGTTGTACCAGGCCATCATTTCTTTCCCGGCCTAGATAGTGAGCATGATCTTGATTGGTCGCATCGCAATGAATGCTTGCGCGTTACCTATTCGCAGGATGAGGAACGTGTAAGAAAGGGCTTACAAATTATCGCTGATACGATTCGAGAGGCATATCATCATTAGTTGGTTTGAGTGAGAAATTGCCTGCTCTTTTAACAGCAGCATAGGTATCGAGAATAAAAAATATGAATGATGTTTTTCATGCGCTGATGTTTATTGTGATTTTTGGGACCCTTTTTCTAAGTTTGATCGCTTGGGAAGCTTGGTACTTGAAACGCAAAAATATTGATTCTTATCATTGGAATGAGACCTTGGCGAACATTTCTACCGGCGCGATGTATAAGGTTTTTGATGGCATTGCTGTAGCGTTGTTCATTCAGTTTTTCTATGAAGAAGTTCAGCAATACGGTTTTGGTTACACGCCTGAAGCTGGGTTCTTCGCCATTGCGTTTCTGGTCGTTTCCCAAGATTTTTTCTACTACTGGTACCATGTTGCGATGCATAAGGTGCGTTGGATGTGGGCTGTGCATGTAACCCATCACTCATCAAAACATCTCAATTTCTCGACTGCTCTGAGGCAAAACTTCTTACTGGATGTGAATTTCGGTTGGGTTTTATGGTGGTTACCCTTGGCCATTATTGGCTTTGATAAAACTTGGACCTTGATCGCGATTGAGGCAAGCTTGGCTTATCAGTTTTTTCTACATACAGAGGTGTTCAAGCGTTGGGGTTTTTTGGAGTACGTTATGAACACGCCGTCACATCATCGAGTGCATCATGGTTGTAAACCTGACCAGATCGACCGAAATTTTGGTGGTATTTTTATCCTATGGGACCGGTTGTTCGGGACTTTTGTCGATGAGCGTGAGGTGAGCAAGATCGAATATGGTTTAACCTCTCGCCAGCCAACAACGATGAATCCGCTTAGGCTTAATCTCGATGAGTTTTTCGCGATGTTTCGAGATGTGTTTAGATATCGAGATTTATCTATCTTGCTCCGACGGCCCTCTTATGTTGAAGAGCGCTATGAGGCTGAGGAACTCGATTCATCCGAATCACAAAAAAAGGCAGCCTAGGCTGCCTTTTTCAACGAGTGCTGCACGCTATTTAGCCGCCCAAATACGCTTTCTTTACTTCGTCATTGACTAACAAGTTGTCGCCCGTATCTTGCAGTACAATGTGGCCGTTTTCTAAAACATAACCTCGATCAGCCAGTTTCAATGCTTGATTTGCATTTTGTTCGACCAAAAATATTGTCATACCTTGGTCACGTAGCTGCTCAATGATCTCGAAGATCTGGTTGATAATAATCGGGGCTAGACCAAGTGATGGTTCGTCAAGAAATAGCATCTTTGGCTTGCTCATCAACGCCCGGCCTATGGCAAGCATTTGCTGCTCACCACCCGACATTGTCCCTCCTCGCTGTGCATAGCGTTCTTTAAGGCGCGGAAACAAGCCCAGGACATACTCCATAGACTCTTCGATACTTTCCTTCGATTCAAAGAAACCACCCATGTGCAGATTCTCTTCCACTGTCAGGCCAGAGAAGATGCGTCGGCCTTCCGGCACAACGGCCAAGCCGCTTCGCATGATGTCGGATGTTTCAGCTTGAGTGATGTCATTGCCTCGGAACTCAATCCGACCCTCTGCAGCTCTCGGGTCGCCACACACGGTCATGAGCAAGGTTGACTTGCCTGCGCCATTCGCTCCGATCAGCGTGACGATCTCGCCCTCTTGGACATTTAGAGAAACACCCGTAAGCGCTTGGATCTTTCCATAATAGGTATGTACGTTGTCTAAGCTGAGCATCACACCTCTCCCAGATATGCTTTGATTACTTCAGGATTGCCCTTGATTTGGTCTGGCGTACCAGAGGCGAGGGGGGTCCCTTGGTTAATCACGTAGATGTTGTCTGAGATACCCATAACGAGATTCATGTCGTGCTCGATCAGCAAAACAGAGACGTGGTAGTCCTCTTTCAACGATACGATGAGGTTGTCGAGATCCTTGGTTTCTTTTGGGTTTAGACCCGCAGCAGGCTCATCAAGAAGAAGAAGTTTAGGTTCTGTTACCATACATCGAGCAATCTCAAGTCGGCGCTGTTGCCCATACGAGAGATTTCCTGCTTCACGATTTGCCACTTCCATTAAGCCGACTTTCTCGAGCCAATACTTGGCGCGCGTCATGGCTTGCTCTTCTGACTTTTTGTAGCCAGGTGTTTTAAACAATCCTGAAAAAATATTCGTATTTACGTGACGATGTTGTGCAACCAACAAGTTTTCGATAACGGTCATGTTGTTAAATAAACGCACATGTTGGAAGGTTCTGACCATGCCTTTCAATGAGATTTTAAAGTCAGGCAGGGTTTGCACTTCTTCACCCATAAATTCTACGACGCCGGAGGTGGGCGTATAAAATCCACTGAGGCAGTTGAATACGGTCGTTTTCCCCGCGCCATTTGGCCCGATGATGGAGACGATCTCGCCTTCATCAACTTTCAGATTAACGCCATTAACAGCAACAAGGCCGCCAAACTGCATCTTTAGGTCGGATACATTAAGTAGAGTTTGATTAGTCATTTGCCAACTCCATGTGCGGGCGCTTGGAGGGGAGTAAACCCTGAGGACGCCAAACCATCATCAATACCATCATCAAACCAAACATCAACATTCTGTATTCTTGGAACTCCCGAGCAATTTCAGGAAGAACGGTCATAGCAACGGCGGCCAATATCACGCCTAGCTGAGACCCCATTCCGCCGAGCACAACGATTGCCAAAATAATTGCTGACTCAATAAACGTAAACGATTCAGGAGAGATAAAGCCTTGTCGGGCCGCAAAGAAGCAACCGGCAAAACCAGCAAATGCCGCACCAATCGTGAAGGCTGAGAGTTTTATAATTGTTCGATTCATTCCAAGCGAGCGACAAGCAATTTCATCTTCACGTAGTGCTTCCCAAGCCCGTCCAACAGGCATTCGAACTAAACGTCGAATGACGAATACGGTAAATACAACAAGAATTACCGCAAGTAGATACAAGAAGATGACTTTGTAAGAGCTATCGTAAGGGATACCCATTGCTTCATGGAAGAGCGTGTTGCCTTCTTCTTTGACTCGACGACCAAACTCCATTCCGAAAAGGGTTGGTTTATCGATTCCGCCAATCCCATTTGGTCCGCCGGTTACAGATGTGCTGTTCAAGAGAACAATACGAATGATCTCGCCAAAGCCAAGAGTCACAATGGCTAGGTAATCTCCACGTAAGCGTAATACCGGGAAGCCGAGTAGAAAGCCGAACAAAGCCGCCATTAGACCGCCTATCGGCAAGGCGACCCAAAAGGAGAGGCCAAAATATTCAGAAAGAAGTGCATAGCTGTACGCCCCGACTGCATAAAAGGCGACATAACCTAGGTCAAGTAAGCCGGCAAGGCCAACCACAATGTTTAGACCAAGACCGAGCAT